>NZ_JBWKAI010000017.1:0-45766 GCF_056500955.1 Streptococcus sp. F2 | reverse complement strand
GGCGAGATTGGGGAACAGTCAATGGGACGATAGGTTGTGACATCATAAATCCTCCAGTAATGTTTTTTATAACAGTATACTGGAGGAGGGAGGGGATGGATAGGTACCTTGTTATTGGGCGGTTACACAGCTTCTTACCATTCTCTCATTTGTTCAGAAAGTTAATCGTTTTTCACCTAAAAAGCACCAATCTAACCAGATTAGTTACCACTAATCAGCCAGATTGATGCTTTTATCTTGCCAATTGGTCATCAAAAGAGCATTCCACTACTATTTCTAAACCTGAATCTTATGAATGAGCAGGTTTTAATAAGACACTTGACAAAGTTATGAAAGCCACTGCTGTCACTAGCATTGCCAAAAGATAAGGCCAGGCCTGTGCTAGGCTTCCTCCACTTTGGAAAACGGCGATGGCTGAAAGAACCCAATTCTGAGGTAAGAGTTTCCCAATAGCTTGCATATAAGAAGGGGTAATGGACAAGGGCCATAAACACCCTGCCAGCATAGACGTTGGCATTATAATTAAGTTGGCTAATTGACTACTTTGTTGGGTATTTTGAGTCACCGCACCAATTAACAAACCAAAACCTATCGCTAACAAACTAAAGAGGAAGAAAATCAGTAAGAGCATTGGGGTCGGAATGTAAAAACTAACGTTAAAAATCTTTAACAGGCTAAACATAATCGCAATTTGAATTGTAAAAGCGACAAGACCAACACAGACATAACTGAGCATGTATTGAAAACGAGACAAACGAGATAGTACTAAACGATTATAAATTTGACTAGACTTGTCTGTTAAAATCCCACCATAAATCACACTCGTGCTACCTAGCATCAAGATTAATAAGAAACCTGTTGTGGTAGATGACACTGATTTGCTACGTGAACGATCAGCTAAGGTCTCTTGTTGCACGTGGTAATTCAAACTCTTATTCTTCTGCAACAACTGGTCAAATCGTTTGTGATCCCCAGCAGCCACATCGCCCATGATATTATAATTCTCCAAAAGGTAATTAGCTTGTGCTTTGACCCATTCTGTAATTTCACTATTAGCAATAGAGCGCAGCTTCAGTTTCTGTGCTTTACCTGTTAACACTTTTTCGGAAAAGCCTTTATCAATGGTCAAAACAGCTTCTAAAGATTTGTTTTGAAGGTAATTATCAATATGCTTTTCTTCTATTTTGGTGAACACATCGTACTTTTTCGTTTGTTTTAGCTGAGCGACAAATTGTTTCGAAATTCGACTGTGATCTTTGTCTAAAATTCCAATTTTAGCCTGATTATTTCCTGAAAAGCTCAAAGATAAAGCCAACAGCGTTGTTAAAATAGGCAACAAAAGAAAGGTCACGTAACTGGTTTTTTTCCGTCGTATTTTAACAAATAATGTTTTGATAAAACGAATCATACGCTCACCTGCTTTCTCATTCCTATTAAAGCGAGTAGAATAAAGGCTGTTCCAAGGCCAATATTAACCATCAATGTCACTGGGATTGGATTGTTTTGCCCACCAAAAATAAGGTAAAACAAACTATCATTAACCCACTTGATTGGAGAAATATTGGATAATTGATTGAGTAAAGGACTATTCAAAGTAGACAACGGAACATAGCTTCCTCCCAAAAAGGCAAAGATAGGAATAACCGCATTTGAAGCCACTGTCAAGAAAGATTCATTTTTAATACTAGTTGCCATTCCGATACCGATAGCCACAGATAAATAAATCAAGGAAGCTGTCACTCCGATAATCTGCCAATCATTGGTTCCCCAATTGACTCGCAAGACAAACCTAGTAAAGATATAAAGAATACCCAATTGAACGGTCGTTGCTAGCATAGCCCCAATCACTTTACCAAGCACAAGCAAGCTAGGAGAAACCCCAGTCAGGTGAATCCGATTCGTTGTGTGTTGTTGCCGATCAGATAAGACAAGGTTCATTGCTGACATAATGCTATAAAACGTAATCATAGTGAACATGGAAATGGCATAATAATCAGCCGAGGTCATTCCCTTACTTGTTTGAACAGAACTAACCTTAACAAAGTCTACTTTGCGCTTCTTAACTTCCCCTAAACGTTGTGGGTACAAATCAGCGATGGAATCGTAGGTTTTAGCATTATCCACATAGTTTGTCACCAGCATATTGATCAAATCAGCATTCTGTTGATTAATCTTATTAGTCGTCACCTTAATGGTTTGGTTACTTTTGACTTCTAGAGTAGCCGTCAAAGCACCTTCGCTAACCTTCTTCTTATCCGCTTCAAGAGACTTGCTGGGTTCAGCTTCTAGCTTTAGTTCTTTGTTTAATACCTTCAAAAAATCTAGAAAATTCTTTTGATAGTCTGTTTTTTTCCCTTCCAGCTGGTAACGGACTGTTAACTTAGGGACTGTTGTGGCTGCATTGAAGCTTGATTTAAAGGCAAAACTTAAAATCACAATCATTACAATGGGAAAAATAACCATCATTAATAAAGCTGTTCGATTTCGAAAAATCTGCAAACTTTCTTTTTTGATTAAATGTAATAAAACCATAATAACCTCTAATCTCTTAACTTCTTACCCGTTAAGTGCAAGAAGATTTCTTCTAAATTCAAGTGGTTATGCTTAATCTCACTGAATCCAACATTTGCCTCAGTCAATTGACGGACCACGCTAGCAATGTCTTCGTTCTCAATGATTAAAATAGATTCATCACCATCATTTTTCAAGCTCCAACCAGGTTTGTCAGATACTTCTAAACCTTGCGGATTAGTCAAAGTTACTATGATTTGATTGGTCACATCAGCAGCATAACGTTTTTCAAGATCATGTTTATCGCCTTGTTCAATAACCTGACCGTGGTCCATAATGAAGATATAATCACAAAGGGCTTCAACTTCTTCCATATAGTGGGTCGTATAAATGACTGTGGCCCCTTCTGCATTTAAAAGACGAATAGACTCTAGAATATGATTTCGAGACTGTGGGTCAATCCCAACAGTAGGTTCATCAAAGATAATTAACTTAGGAGAATGCACCAAAGCACAGGCAATGTTTAAGCGTCTCTTCATTCCTCCAGAGAATTGACTAGGAAATTGTTTAGCCTGCTCACGCAAACCAACAAAATCTAAGCTTTTCAAAACCTTCTCCTTTAATTGATTACCTTTTAGACCATACAAAGAACCAAACAACTCCACATTTTCATAAGCTGTTAAGTCAGGGTAGACAGCAATATCTTGAGGAACATAGCCAATCTGAGAACTAATTTTACGAATCGATTTCTGAGATTCTTGTAAAACGGTCACATCACCAGAACTCAAAGGAATTAAGCCCAAAATCAGATTGATTAGAGTGGATTTACCTGCACCATTTGGTCCCAATAGGCCATAGATTCTACCTTCTTCAATGGTCAATGACACGTTATCAACCGCCCTTTTGCCACCTTTATAGACTTTGACAACATCTGTTAATTCTACAAAACTCATATATTACTCCTCTTCCAACATTACTGTTGCTCTTTAAAACTAATCATCGTGTAAGTCACCATTAATACTAACACTCCGGCTAACCAGCCATATAAGAGCGTAGCTGTTACCGCCCAAACTCCAATAAGAGCAAAGAGACAAAACGCCATCACCCAATGTAAACCACCTGAATAGCGACACGCCTTAGCCAATGCATAGCCTAAAACGATTCCTAATACACTCACTAGCGACTGCTTTCCTAAAGCCACCAATAGACCTAAATAGAAAATACTATCAGCAACGAGAACTAAGCCAAGTAAGAACAAACTAGCGATTGGTTTATCAGGTTTAAAAGCTAACCAGGTGAGTTTCTTAAACAGTAAACGACTATCTTTTTGGAGAACGAGATCAAAAAGGAGAACCAGAACAACAAGGGTTATTTCGATTAATGCCAATAGGTACAAAACCATATAGACTAGGAACTGCCAACTCCAAGTCAGCCGTCCTAGAAAAGGCAAAAAGTCTCCAAAATCAAGTCTCGCCGAATACCCAAACAATACCAGAACAACAATACTCATTTGGATAACACTCAACATCGCATCTAACCAATCTTGATAAGATAAGACACTTACCCGTTGAAAATGCCATCTCACTAATCGACGTCTACGAGGACTGGTTAACCAAAGTGTGATTAGGCATAAAACGATTAGTAACATTCCTATTATCATTTAGCCACCACCTTTGTCTGTCTTGTTTGAAGGTGGCTAAGACACTCAACTAATAGATTACTTCCAACGTGAGCGATGATGACCAACCATAAACTACCGGTCACGTAATAAAGACTTCCATAAATGACCCCTGTCACTAATTTGGCATAGAAAATAGATCTGCCCATCAATACGTGGTTCAACGCGTAACAAAAACTTGTGATGGCCAGTACAGCAGCTAGGGGAAGTTGCCATTGAACCAATAAAATGTTAAACCACAACAACCGATATGTGACTTCTTCACAGATAGCTAGGAGCAAAGGATAAATTAGATTCTTCCATTCCCCCGTTGTTCCAACAAATGATATGGTCAACTTAAACCATTGCCGCTTTTTCCAGCAACGCATAAGGTGAAGGAAAAGCACTTCAACCACTAAAATCAAAACACTCAATCCTAATCCCATGACAATCACTTTCCAACCAATGGGGCCAAAAGATAAGTTCAACTGAGGCGTCATTAGATAGGTGCCTGCTAATGCGATGACATAATAAACCAAAACTGCTTTTAGAAAAGCAACTAAATTAAAGCCGTAGCCACTACTTCCTTTCCCAAAAATAGCTTGCATAGGAATTGATGGGCAAATGGTCACTGACAGTAAGCAAAAATTAAGGCATTGGGTGAACAAAGGCATTGGTTACACCTCCAAACTGTCTCATTCGCGGATGATTAGCAAATGGAAAGGCCGGAATACACATTTCAAGAAGTTCAGGGGTTAACACACGGGTCACATACCAACCTTTTTCTGCAGCTTCAGGAGGGGTTATATCAAGAAAAACAGCATTGGGACTAACCTGTTTGGTATAAGCTAATAAGATTTTTAAATCTTCTTTTTTGTCTTTACCAGAATGATCCTCCAACTCACTAAGCAAGATTTCACCTGAAATCAAAGGTTCAAAAGCCTCCCATTTATAAGCTTGGTCTTTTGGATGAGCGTAATAGAACACATTACTATCCAAATCTAAGAAGAGCGGATGGTTACTCTCAATATTATCAAGAGCATCCTTTTTATACAAAAGATTATAGTAATAACTATAACTAATAGCTGCCGCTTCCATGATGCCTCTGAGTAAGGTATGTTTAGGATCTAAACCAGCCTGAACACCAAAGAGAAGATAAGGACCTTCGTTGTATTTATTTTTAAGGATAATGCCAAAGGTATATAGCGGATTATCTTCCCCCACTGTCATATCAATAGGAATAATCTCATACAAACTGTCTTTCCCTAATCTAGCTTCTTCCAAAATTGCCTGAATATCAGGGTCATCGATTATAATTCTAGGACAAGCTTTTTTGGTGTGCCAGCTCAGCATCATCGAATCAATTTGAATATATTCAATCAGGCTGTTGCACATAGCTGCTTCTAAACTAGTATGAGATGCTGTGCCTGTTGAAAATCCTGGAATAATATGTTTTTCTCCCGCTGCTTCATTAGTTTTATACCCAATACAAAGCATTTGGGCCGGAACATACATGTCTTGGTCCTCAAAGAACATCGGACATTTCACCCAGCCCAAAACATCCTCTTCAGTCACCATTTTATCACACATCACCATGTGCAAATCTAGGCAACGATCAATCTGGTCCTGTGTGAAGACTTGTAAATATTCCAAAGGCATAACGCGATCAGTTTGGCTCAATTCCTTATAAGAAGCATAAACAATTCGGTCAGATAACAAGTCCCCAGAAATGATACTCGCGTAACGTTCAATGCTTTCTCCTAAGTATCTAATCAGGGCCTCTTCATAGTGGCTGCCATATCCAATAATATGATAACTGACCTGGCTCAACTCACCAATAAATTGTTTATGGTAATCAGGCATCTGCCCCGTCACGCTTTTTAAGTAGACATCATGGGGATGGTTACAGACAGGAGCTTGTGATTGATTTAAAATACCCGTCCGGTTACCACTCAAGCCTTTGAGATCATCAAAAATATGATTAAAGGAAGGGTAATACTGTAACATCTTTCTACCTCCTTATTCTTCTTCGTTAAGGAGTTTTCTAACAATCTCACGTGTTGACATTTGTTGATCCTCATATTTTAATCTTGCTAATGCCCCCTGTGCCTGAGAATTTGACATTTTTAGAATATCTTGCACTTGAATTTCAAGTGTTGGTAAATAAATACTTAATAGACGGCCTTCAAATTTTGAGCTTCCTGTTTGAGCAATGATAAAGGCTTCGCTAATAACTAAATTCATCAAAATGTTAAGCAGAGGAAGATATGCTTTGCTGACCATTTGAGTTGGTGGTAAAGCTTGATTAGCAAAATGTTGATATAGCGTATGGTCTTGCAACCGGGCCAAGACACGTCTTTCTAAACTATCAAAATCAGCACTGTGAGGAGGATTTAAGGTACAAGCATGCAAGAATGGACCATCAACAAAGCCTAGTACCAATTGTTTATGATGAGAGACGCTTACTTCGTTCAAATGACGCAACATCATAATATTCAAGCGTTCTTGACAAACGACAATACTTTGGTAGCTTTCTAAAGCTTCAGTCAACTTCTTCATATATCGATGATGCGTCAATGCATCTAAGCGAGAGGTCACATCCGTTTGTTGAATCAGTAGTTTCAACTCATCACTGGCTACTTCCAAAGGCAAGTGTAATTGGTGAGCCAGTAATTCTGCTGACTCATTGACGTTAGTTGAATCACTGATAAAAAGAACTGGAGCAGTATTTTTAGTATGTCCAGCTTCTGCCATAAAACGGAAATTCCCCATTAAGACTTTCATGATATTCTCTTCAAGGGCATAATCGTCTTCTAGCATTAACAGATCATTATAATACAAAGCTGTTATAACTTCCATAAAGGTTGCAAATAGATCCGTATCTAAATCATTCTCATAATTATCTGTATCAAGAACTTCACCTGCAATCAAGGTTGTCACAACGTCTCGATAAGCTTCTTTTAAAGTCTGGGGTTCTTGCGAAACATCTAAAACAGCTTCATTAAAATCCCAAATACCTTTTCTAAAACAAAAAGTATCTTGAAATTGAACAATACGAACATTACTATTTAATTGGTATTTCATTGAGACTCCTTATTTCCTACAAGCGTCATGTGAATCACATGTTGACTGATTCCATCTAAATTTAACTTTTCTTGAAGGTATTCTTTATTATACCCGCCAATATCAATGCTACCGTAGACAAGAGCTGTCGCTGTTAATTGAATATTCTGAGCTATCTCACCTGATTCAATAAAGGCATAAGCAGTCGCCTGATTGCCATATTTACGTGTATTTTTAAGGTAGTGGTACACATAAATGAAAACAAGATTGCAATTTTCAGCATTAATGGCACCATATTCTGCGAAAGCCCTGACATTTTCCTCCGGGCTAAGCTGATGACACCTTAGGGCATGCTGGTAAGGCAAGTACTCATAAAAGCCATTTTGCAGTTTATTAATATTTCTGGCATAAAAGAGGAGAGTAATCGGGTATAAACCGCCCCCAGAAGCACAATTCCTTAACGTTACTTTATCCGGCCGACCATCTTTGATAGGTGCTTCCGCACTTACTCCACAAGCGTAATACAGGAGATTAGCTAAATCTTGGAGAGGCATTTCCCTCTCTACAAATTGTCGGTGACTCCTTCTCTGTGTAATACAGGTAGACAGTGCTGTTGTTATCTTCGACGGTTTAGGTAGAGGAATAATGCCTTCTCTACTTTCAAAATAAGCGCTACTTGAAAAAGTTGCCACAGCAGAATCGGTGAAGAAGTCGACGACACTTGCTTGGAAGCCTAGATAATTATTATTAGACTTGTAATTCATTAAAAATCGCTGACTAAGATTATCGGTCTCATTAGGCATTAAATGTTGAGCAACCAGCTGTTTTGATGTCTTTAGAACCGTCTGATGATGATACCCCGATAAGGATAAGTGATTGGTATTAAATTCAAATAATTGTCTTGCCTTTTCCGACGTTAGGGGAGGACGATTGTCTAAAACGTGTTTATCTTTCGTAAAAAATGGCATAGTGATCTTCCTATCTTATTCTAGCAAACATATAGTAATTAGCAGGTACCACTTAGTACCTGCTAATTACCTCGAGACACTAGAACCAAGACGATTACCACTGCCTCATGTCCTAACACCTCCATTTAATACTAGTCTCACCAACTGTTACGATAGGTAACCTAGTCGCTAGCAAACTAATCACGTTGATATGCCATTAAATTGAGGTATTAAGTAGATTATTTACCTGGTGTATAGCTTCCGCTACCACCTTGAGCACTACCGCCCCCAACGTTAATTGAGAAGCAACATGTAGTACAGCAGCAGCAGCAGCCTCCAGGAGCAACTTGAGTTGTTTCAGCTACACTAGTAGCTAAAATATTTGAAGTAAATTGTAACATAACGATTACCTCCTTATCCAACAAATAAACAACTGATAAGAGTTCGTATAATTGTTTTTTAGATAGCCCTAAATGTGACCTCATGACAAGGCTAGCTTTTGTATGATTGTCACCAAACAACTATTCAATTCTTATCACCTATATTATAGTAAAAAATGATTTAAATGTAAACCCTTTCTTTCTCATTTTGGGAAATTTTTGGGCTAAAAATAACAATTAATTAATACAAAAATGATAATTCAGAAAGACTCAAAAAACTCTAATGGAGGAAATCGCGAGACAACGAGAACCTAACTCTCAAAATTACTTCTTTCATCTTTGTACTCCTCTACTAACTCCTTTTTATCGTGGCCATTCTAGTCAGCCTAACTGGGGTGCGACGACAAAATCGTATTCTACGAATGACCAATCTCTGTTTTACCGCAAAAGAAAAGACTTGGATAACATATCCAAGCCTTCCTCAATAACTTTACCTCGCTAATACATTAGCTCAGGATAAATTAGTCCACAATTAGTTTTCACTCTTTAGAAAGAAAAAAGCTTGGGATTTCCCAAGCTTTCTATTCTATCACTTTTGCGTCGTAGCTGTCTGAACGCTCACTCCTTTTTGTCGTAGCCAACCTAGTCAGCCTGACGGGGGTGCGACAACGAAATCGCATTCTACGAATGACCGATTTCTGTCTTACCGCCTAATTTATTTTTTTAAGTTATCCCAATATCAAACAGTTCAATAAAATACGCTAAATTACTAACCTACTTTTTACCCGTTTAACTCTAAAATGTAAAGTACAAACAAGTACAATATACTAAAGGGGTAGTAAAAAAGGTATTAAATTATGAGTTCAGCAGGCAAGAAAATAGCACCCTATGAGGTGCTATTTTTTTATTAAAGCCATGCTAACTTTCGATTGATGAGTTTTACTACCAATTGGCACTTCTTTCACTTCACGGTAAATATCGATGAAACTCTTTCCCACATTATTTTTAGAACTTACAGTATTTATCTTTGTATTAATCCTTTTTTTAGTATCGAAAGAATGGTTTAAGAAATCCATAACTAACTCTCCTCTCTCATCCTATAATCAAGATTCTTATCAATATCAAAATAGTATTTTCTATCAATCCAAATCGGTCCCTCTCCTTTAGAAATAGCAAGTACATCTACCGGACCTCCTACTGTTTCAAGAGTATTGACAATTTTTCTCTTAAATGAAGTTAATTCAATAAACGTTTTAGCTGTACTCGCCATTTCATTAAGTGGCTGCATTCCAATAAGATCTATTATAGGATTTATATAATATTTTTGCTGTATAGATGATATATTTTCAAATATTTTCTCAGTTTCTTCACCTAATCCATTTTTATCCATAACAGATGATAATTGCTCTGCGATAAATATATTTAGGTTAGGGTCAATACCATTCATAATCGTTTCAACCATCTCTGATTGTGCAAAAGGAATTATATGACAAGTTTTATTATGATTAATTTCACTCTCATTAATAACTTTCCAAATTAATCGCTGAGAAAAAATACCGTATAGCTCAACCTGTCTAATAGATGGAAATATCTCTTCTTTTCCATAACCTGCAATAACCAAGCCAGTTACATTTGAAGAATCATATCCAGTAAATATTGCCTTATATAAAGATTTAGCAATCACATCAACTTCACCATCAGTATGAGGAAAGGTTTTAAAAAAATCTTCTACAATACTTTTTATTAAATTTAACTCAGCTTCAAAAAACTCAAAATGATGTTCTATTTCTATTTTTGAAATTTCTAAACTAAAATTATTTATATTATCTAATAATATTTTATTAAAACTATCTAGAGTTATAGTTTCACCGTTAGAAGCTCTTAAATCTGCCGTTTCTTGAGATTCATATGCAATGTTATCCAAAATACTTCTTGCACTTCTAACAATATAATTTATCAATAAATCCTCAACTTGAGTATGTTTAAAATTAATTAAAAACCTTATTAACTCATCAACATATTGAGCAGTATTATCTAATACCCCTTTACCAATAGTCTGTTTAAACTCATTTAGAATTACCTCCCATGGAACCTCCATAAATGAAGCATTACCATATATCATAATCCCAACAGAATGTTCTTTTGATAGAGTAAATAATTTTCGAGCACTATTAAAAACTTTTGAATTTTTTCCATCCGATAAAGTTACAGCACTATCAGAAGCTAATACTACACCATTTTTATTTAGTATTCCAATTTCTGCTGTCAAAATATTACCTCATCTTTTCTATGCTTGTTCATGCTCCAATGGTACAACAGCTAAAGTCTTACCCAAGCTAGCCAATACTTTTAGCACTGTATCAAGCTGTGGGCTTGTCTTTCCTGTTTCCATCCTAGCGATAACAGGTTGACTAACACCACTCATCTCCTCTAGTTTCTTCTGGCTAATTCCCTTTTCATTTCTAGCCTCAATAAGCTCGCTCATGATAGCCACGCGCATATCACTTTCTAAAATTTCTTCTTTGGTGAATAATTCAGCTCTTACATCTTTCCAGTTACTACCAATAGCATTATTTTTCATTGTCTAAACCTCTTTCTTTTAAATCTGCTAGCTCACGTTTAGCTTGCTCAATTTCTCTTTTAGGTGTTTTCTGTGTCTTTTTCATAAAGTGATGTAGTAAAACAAAACTACCATCAACCCAAGCCACAAATAAAATTCTATCTCTAAGTGGTCTTAGTTCCCAAATTTCAGCATCTAAATGCTTAATATAGGGTTCTCCTGCGCGTGTTCCATGCTGGCTTAGTAACTCAATATAATCATTGATTTTATTGAGTTTAATTCTACTATCTTTCCCTTTTTTACTAGCAAGCTCTCGCATATAATCTAAAACAGGCTCATTCCCATTCTTATCCTTATAAAAATAGATATTATGCACTATTAGCACCTCTTTCTAAGAGTTATTATAACCTAAAAGTTATTATTTGTAAATACTTTTAAGTTATTAAAACAAAAAAAGCACCTAGTTTCCTAGATGCTAGCACAATAGCCCGGATTCGAACCGGAATTTCCTCCATCAAGGCGTAATCCCTATATACTACTCCTTGTGCTTAAGTTTATTATATCACCGCAAAATAAAAAAGGAAATAGAAAATTATAAGCAACTCTATTTCCTTACATAGCAGACGGTAATTAAATTATACCATATATAGGCTAGTTTTTACAGTATTCCACGCATCCTATTATAAACCTTAGCATTATGGGTCTGTGCTTTAGTATAAGCATCAACCGTACCTCCAACTAATGCTCCGGTTTCAAGTACAATATCAGTTGATTTATCAACTAGTCTATCTAATTTATCACCAATTTTAAACAATTCATCAAGTGCTGATTTTTGCCCACTATCCTTAACATTTACAGTTGCTTTAACGGCTTTCTCAAAGTCAGATTTAACCTGTACCACCTTAGATAACTTGGTTTTACCAACACCAATAATATCCTCGGCTTTGTAGCTAAATGCCTGTATATTGTCATACATGCCACCCATAGCCTTATCAACATACTTGGTGTTTTTCTCGATACCAACAGCAACCCCCATTGGTAAGAAACGCCCTACGCTGTCTCTAAACAGTCTTGATGGTGAGTGAATTTGTGCTTTAGCTCGTGCCGCTCTTTCTGCTTGAGCTACCAAGGCATTAGCTGCTGCTGTAACAGCCCCTAAAGATGAGTACATACCTTGAGCCAATCCTTGCCCAATCATTGCACCAATACTACGCATAGAGCCTACACCAGACATACCAGCAGACCTTACAGCACTCATTAGAGCTTGCATAGCTCCTTGAGATTGTCCAATACCTCCCCTAATACCTTGAGCGATATTTTGGGCTGTCTGCTGTCCAATTTGGCGACCTTGTGACTTCATCTGATTGCCAACTGACCGAATAACAGACAGAATGGCTTGCATAGATGATTGCACTTGTCCACGCATCGCATTAAAGGCTGAAATGACGGATTGTGTGCTGGTTGCCATGTTTCTTACTTGAGATGAGGCATTATTAGCACTAGATGATACTTTTGTAAATCCGGATGATACAGCTACAAGAGATGTACCAACAACTGCAACCCTTGAACTCAACATAGTAAATGAGGTGCTTGCCATTGTCATTGTGGTTGAAATTGTCATCACACGCACATTAAACGCTGTAATAAGACCACCAACAGTAGCAAACGCTGTACTAATAACCATTGCTTTTGAGCCAAATGAGGAAAAGCTAGCACCAGCCATCATCAATGCCGGGGTAATCGTCATAATTTGGCTCTTGAATGTTGCAATAGGTGTATTGATAGCAGATAAACCAGATACCCCCTTTACAGCTTGTTCTGTAAAGCTCGCAAATCCAGATGCCGCTGTTGTCATTATGGTTGGTAATTTACCTAAAGTAGTTGATAATGAGGTTATTTTTGTTGAAAAAGCTGTAAGCCCTGCAACTGCCATTAAAGAAGATGTGGAAACTAGAACCATTGATGACCCTATTGTTTGGAAAGAACTTGATATTTTTCCAAATCCAGAGCCTAGCTCCTTAACTGCTCCACTAAGTTTTTTAATATCTGCTGTAAATCCAACTAGATTACCAGCATAAGATGCGGCACCTAAACCTGTAACAGCGGTAGCTAATGCAGCAGTTCCTGCGGCTGCGGCTGCAATTCCTCCAGCACTTTTGGAAATCTTAGCTAGTGAGTCGCCTATCTTGGTAAATGAGTTACCAACTGACTCAATGACACCTTTAATGCCATCTAGAACTGTTCTGATAGCCTCTCCAACGCTCTTGAATACGTTAGCTACTCCATCAAGTGCCGTTTTAACGGCAGTACCAAAACTCTTGACAACATTAGCAGCTCCATCTAAAGCAGATTGCAACCCTTGACCGATACCTTGTGCAGCAGTGCTAATCGCTTGACCTGTGGCGGCAATCGCCCCCTCTGCATTAGCAAAGGCATTTACCAACATTGACAACCCAGCTGCTGCAACTGCTACACCAGCGCCAATCAAAGCAACAGATGCGCCAAACGCTAAGATACCGACAGCATTTGCGGTCAATGCCGGTCCTAGCAAAGCAAAGATACCAGCTAAAGCTGCGATACCAACACCAAGTGCCACCATTGCAATTTGTGCGCTTGTACCAGCGTTGCCTAGTTGTATTGCTGCTTGTACCAAGATATAGATACCACCAGCAGCCAAAGCCACACCAGCACCGACCATGAGCATTGCAGCACCCATTGATAACCACTGAGCCGGATTTGCTTTTGATGCTGCCGATGCAAAACCATTAGCGATTATAGAAATCCCTTGACCGATACCTTGAGCCGTGGTTGAAATGCCCTTGCCTAGACCTTGAAAGGCTGTTGATAGACCAGTACCCAAGCCTTTTAGTACCGTTGCTATACTTGTTCCTAGTTTGGTTAAGATAGTACCTAAACCATTGAAAATCTTAGCTACTAAGCCACCACCTCGACTTGCTCGGTTGCTACCTTCTTCTCCTTTTTGACCAAAAATAGAGAATTTTTCACCTAACTTACCAAGGATTGCACCGATAGGGCTTTTACCTGTAATTGCTGAAAAGAGCTTAAAACCACCTATAACAGATGCAAAGGTTGCTATCCATGATTGCAACCTTGATGGCTCCATTGTAGCAATAAATCCAGAAATACCACTAGCTGCCTTAGAAAGCCATTTTACAATATTACCTAATGTCGTTCCAAAGTTCGTCCAGTCTCCTTTACCTCCACCTAAAGCAGCAAAGAAATTACCTATTGCAGCACCAACATTCTTAAAAGCACCCCCTAATGCAGTCAATGCGCCAGTATCTTTGAACTTATTAAAAAATTCTCCAACTTTTGTAATAGCTGTATTGATTTTATTAGCAACTTCATCAAAGTTCACTTTACCTGCTAGACCACTAAGGGCATTTATCATTTCAGTAATTTTAGGCTTTACTTTATCAATAACTGTGAGTAGTCCAGTACCTATTGTTGCTTGTAAATCACCAATAGCACCCTCGAATGTTGAGGTATTAGTAGCTGCTTCACGTTGACCTTCACCAAGTGAGATAATAGCTGCATTAAATTCATCTGCTGTAATCTCTCCTTTTTCCATAGCCTCACGGAAGTTCCCAGTATAAGCCCCTGCATCTAACATTGCTTTTTGCAATTTCCCACTCGCTCCTGGTATCGCATCGGCTAGCTGATTCCAGTTCTCAGTTGTAAGCTTTCCAGCTCCTGCTGTCTGGGTCATAACCATACCAACAGTTTTAAAAGTATCAGCATTACCACCAGCAACAGCATTTAAATTACCTGCACTTTCTGTAAGTTGCTTATAGTTGGTAATTCCATTTGCTGCTAATTGAGCTGTCGTATTTGCAATATCTTCAATGCTATATACAGTATCATCAGCATAGCTTTTAACATCAGCTCTAGCCTGTTTAATCGTGGAATTATCATAACCGCCAAAACTCATCGTTTGCTCAAATTTCTGCAAGCTATCACTAGCAGAGATAGCTTCACCCATCAGCCCCTGCATACCTGCTTTAGCGGCACCAAATACACTCATAAAAGCACCACTCAATAGATTGGCACTAAATACAGATTTAAAAATAGAGCCTACTTTTGAGCCTGTACTACCCAAACTATGAAAAGCACTTTTTAAAGAATTTACGTCATTTTGTGCTGATTTACCATCTAAATCAACTGTAATGGTAACTTTACCATCAGCCATAGCTACTCACCTCCTCTCTTTATTTTGTGTTCAAACTGATACATAGTAAAACCAGATACAGTATTAAAACCTTTTAAAATCATCCCTTTTTCATCATCAACCCAATATTTATATAGTAAATCTATAACATCATCTAGTGGGTAGTCTTTGAAATAATCAGTATGAGCTAACATACACATAGCAAGATGAGGCAATATAAACGGTGACACGCTTTTATCAGCCATCATCTCCCATATTTTTGAAACATTATCAAAAGAATAATCTAAACTGAATTCCCTACCATCTATAACAACATCTAATGTTGTTCCTCGTATTTTTTCTTCCATATTGCTTTACTCCTTTATAAAAATTAGATGCTCACCATTTCATGATATACCCCCATATTAGGCAAAGGAACAATACTAAAATACAAATCTGAATAGGTATCAAACCACTTATTCAGCTTAGTATATGCTGATGATTGAGTAAGAAATAGTATCCTCTGACAAGCTCCAATAACATTCATACGATTATATACATAAACCTCTTTTACAGTCTCTAGCACATCCTCTTGGCTTGTCTGTACCCTAATGTCTGTTATCTGCTTGATGGTAGCGTATTTTTGATAAGCTAGCATGTCTTGATTTTTAGCAGCGTCAAACATTTTACGCTCAAGGACACTATACTTAGGTTGTTCTTTATCTCGCATGAAATACCACTTAAGCCATAAAATCTTCTCTCGATGTATTACAGAAATACGATCGATTTTCTTCTTTGTCATTACTACCTCCTAAATCATCAATCTAACAATTCTAACCATTCAATTTTAGAAATAGTTGCATAGGGCTTGTTCGGTTTATGATACAAAGGTTCTAAACCTTTTTCCACCCTAATATAGTCCATCTTATCCTCATGAGTTGGAAAGTATAGTATTTCTGTTTCATCCTCACTTAACATACGGTTAGCATCATCATCAATAATAACCGCCACTTCCCACTCATGCCATTTTTTAAGGTTTTCTAAAAGTTCATTATCACTAAATAGCTCGCCATCTATTTGGAAAAATTCCCCTAGGTCATTGTTTCCCTCAACGATAATAAACTCTGGCATATTTCTATTACATAATAACTCCTTGAGTTCTTGTAACTCTTTGATTTCCTTTAGATACTTCCTCAATTTCCAACCTCAATTCTTCAATCTGCCTTACTACTCCAAAAATTTCATGGGTCTTATAAGATTGTTCAAGTATAGCCTTTGCTGCTTGAGTTCTTATGAATGGGTTAACTTTGCTATCCATCATAATATCATTGAGTACAGAAACAGCGTTAGATGATGCTAAATAAAGCATTTGAGTTGTTTTATCCATCATCTCATCTTGCTTTATCCTCAATGTCTTTCTAACAGCTGCAATATTCAGATACTTATGCCCTGTTGCCCTAGCTATCCCTGCTTTTTCGCATGCTTTTTCTATCGTTGGTTCAGTAAGCATGGCATCTATAAACTTAACTTGTTTAGTTGTAAGGCTATCATTTTCATTTCCTGCCACTTACTACCTCCTAACATGTAAAGGGGGATAATACCCCCTACGGACTAAAATAACCAACCATTTTAGCTATACCCTTTTTGATGGCTTGCCTAACTTCCTGCCACCTCGTAAAGGGTGATGGCTGTGAAATTTGCCCCTTTTCAAAGGCTCTGATAATTCTTTTTGAGTATAGATTGGCTGATTTGATTTGATGCATTGGTACTCTCTCTTGTTCTACAATTTCAGCATACAAATTAAATGCTTTTTTCTCTAACTCGGTGTCTTTTAGCAGATGTTGCAAAACAAGCGTAAATACCAATGCTGTATGATACTTCTTATAAATCATCCAAGATTAACTCCTAGGATACGCCCAGCATCATATAACTTCTGATAAGTCTCATAACCTAATGGGATTGCATTTGCTAGTGAATGATTATCAGCACCAATAAAAGTTGTTTGCCCACTGAATGCCTTTCTAAAATCTCCATTGACAACCTGTGATAACACTTCTTTGTTAAGTTCTGACGGCTTTTTAGTATAACGACTTAGCAAGGATACTGTTTCTTTAAAACTGTTCAATGTCTGCTCTGTCAGCTCTCTAACTTCTTCATTTTGCCCCCATTGCTCAATCAAATACGCATGGTATAACTCTTCAACTTCACGTAACTTATTAGGTAACTCTGCATCAAGTTCACGTTTCAAGGCATTATAGCGGCTCTCAACACGCATTATATAATTTTCTAACTCTGATACCTTATTATCAGTTTCAAATGAGAAATCCTTTTCTCTGTCAGTTTTTGCTTGCTCTAATTCTGACTTAGCTGCATCTAGTTTTTGTTTGTACTCATCCACCACATCACGTTTAGTATTTACTTGAGATACGACAGATTGAATGTTAGGCAATACATTTGATGTTGTCATTTTAAAACCCTCCTTATGACAAATAAAAGAACCCAACACAATAACAAAGCCATAAGCCTTGAAATTTGCATTGGGTTCTTCCTCTAGCATTATTTATTAAATTAAACTGTCAACGTGTTCAGTCTTTTTGTATGGCACACCAGCCCTAAAATGGATTTCTACGCTACCATGACTTACATTATTGACTTTCTTAAGTATACCATCTTTTTCTAAAATTATCCAGCCTTGGCTTAATAATTCAGCTACTGATTCCATTGGTTGAATATCTTTAAAATCCATGTTTTCGCTCCTTTATTTCATTTTATTATAATCTGAATACCCCTAGCCTATTGATTTCACTAGGTTTTTAGGGTTCGTATGCTAAAATACTACCCTTTTTGTGTACCCTATGGCTGATTTTTCAAATTGGTTAGATTGCCACGCTTGATTTATTTGGTCGTGGAAAGCATGGCAATTACTTCTCAAAGGGCGATTTCTCACCCCATGAAAAGTGTCTATTTTTGTTTAGGTTTGTAAGTTAGTTCATTATCACGTAACATCATATTGATGCAACTGATAGTATTATACAAACTAGAAAATACACCCTCTATCTGCTCCTTGGAATAACTAGTTCCCTCAAGCATTGCATCAAGTGCTAGTTTTTCTTGTTCATCAAGCCATTTTTTAAATTCATCATAAGTCATTTTAATTCTCCTGTTCTAAATTATTTTGTTTTTTAGCTGATTGATTGAGTAACGCTTATCTTTGATACCAAACGCCTTAAAAGTGTTACCCTCAAGCCCTTTTAGGATACGGCTATAATTCCGCTCATTATACACTGTCTTGAGTTCATCACTATCTAGGTTGGTATTAAAAATGGTATTTTCACGATTGTTAAGTACGTCAAAAAGTAAATCCTGCTCCCAGTCACTCTTAGGCTTAATAACAGCATTTTTTGCTCCTAAATCATCAATAATTAGATAATCAGCGGATTTCATAAGCTCAATAGCTTCAAATTCTGTAAGGGTTGCGCCTTTTCCATAGTTCCATCCCTCTTTTATTTGTTTGATGATTTCGGTCAAGCTAACAAATAATACACTCTTGGGTTCTCCTTTCATCTTATAACCCTCATTGATACCTTTAGCAATAGCGACTGATAAAAGTGTTTTTCCAATCCCTGTACCTCCAGTAATGAGTGTATTGCCTTTCATTCCGTCAAGATATTTTTGCACTTGACCTTTTGCAAATTCTAAAAATCGCTTTTCTTCTGGTGTTATAGCATTAAAATCATCAAATGTTTTAGTTTTCAACTCATTGGGAACATAGCTTTTATTGCTCATCAATACATTATAGGTTTTCAAGTATAGATTAGCATTCAAATTGTCAGTAATCGCATTTTCTTCATCCTGCTTTTTCTGTTCTATTTGGCATTGTTCACAATAGGGAGGGATATGGCGAACTTCTTTTATTGCCTCTCCATTCTCATTCCACCCCACTACTACATGTCTTTCTTTTTTTATTTGTGTTAGTGGTATTTCATGCTTAGGACACAATTCATCAAGTTTGACTGTCTCAATATTTCCTAAGCTAGGTTGCAATGTTTTCATTTTCCTACCTCCTAAAATGGATTTTCTTGTGTCGGTGTCCAATCTTCATAGCTAGTAGGCTCTGGTTGATTAGTTTGCTGCTTCTTAACCTCACGCGCTGCTTTGCTCTGCTTAACTTGTTCAATGGTATTAAGACCTTGCCCTTTCCATCGCTCAAGTATGGAACGCGTGTATCTAATTGACCTACCATTATTCAAAATAGTTTCATCTAGGGCATGCATCACTAGAATTTTCCCATGGCTTTCTAGCAAATCCTCCACTTCTCGAACGATTGTGCCAGATATTGCCATTTCTCCAAAAGCCTCTTTGAGTTTTTCAAAAATTGGATTTTTACCAACTCCAGCAGCATTTTTTTCTTTTTGCTCTAGCTGTTGCTCTTTCTCTATATCTAACTCTTTCTCTAACTCTATCTCTGTTGGACATGAGTTGGAATTTGTCAAATTTGATTGGACATTATCCAATTTCTCCTTTTCCCGCTGATTTCTTTTGTATCCAGCCCAGTTTGTTTCACTCATAACAATAGCTTTAGCTTGGGGCATCTCGGCATTTTTATCCTCATCAATCTGAATTAGCCCACATTTTGTAAAATATGCCATAGTCATATCTATATCATCTTCTGACACATCCAACTTCAAAGCTAACTCCTCTTTCAGGGTTTCAAAATACCCCTCATAGTATAAAACGCAATCACTATCAAGACTTTCTAGCATTAGCCTAATGTAAATAACAGTCATAGTATAGCCCCCCGGAACAGTCTTTAACCTTTTGATAAAAATGTTCTCAAAAAATTTTTTATCAATCTTGAGCCAAAAATATACTTTAGTTTTTGCCACGTTGTCGCATTTCCTCCATTCTAAGCTCGTTCACTTTTTTAAATAGTTGATATACCGGGTTATCGTCTGGTATTATTGGCTTCGCTCTAGCAAATTCTTCTGATGTAAATTCAGTGTCTTTATCCAAAATAGTACCATCTCCAAGCATATAGCCTTTTGGTAGCATGTTTATTACTTCATAATGTTCTTTAGGCATTCCTAACCTCCAAATTGTTTTACTACTTGATTTCGTCACACGTTCAATCAATTCATTGTGCATGTTTTTTGGTACTTTGTCGCTCATAAACACAACATCTAAACTAGGGGCATAATGCGCCTTACCTCTCCACGCATCACCATCAATTATAAACACTTTCAAAATAGACCTCCTAACGAATCGTAAGAAAGTTAATCACATCAGAAACCTTAAAATAAAGTTTCTTGCTACTTTCAAAAGGGGATTGATACGATACAAGCCCAATATCCATCCAATTTTTTAATGTTGTTCCAGAAATATCTAACTCATCTTTAAGCTCTTTTGCTGTAATTAGACCAGTTTTCTTTTGTAACTTCTTCTCTAGCTCTAGCTTTTGCTGTGCTAGCTTATCAACTCTATCTAATAAGCCCTGTTCAAATTCAACTGAAAATGTCGCCATGTTCCCCTCCTAATTGTAATGCTTGTTTGAGAACCAAATATATGCGCCATAGCGCTCTTTTACGTGGTCAGTGGTATCTTCCCCTACCTCATCAATTTGTGGGCTAATATCAAGCTCTATATAGCTATCATAACGCCATAACAGCAATAGAATAACCAAGCAAACAATAATCAATATAATATTTTCAGTGGGGGTTAAGTTTAACTCATTCATTCTTACACCTCCTCATATAGCTTGTCATGCAATTCTTGTAAATCATTTGATAAACATTGGTTAAGGTCATACGCTGCATTCAGTACTTTTACAGCTGCTAAATTTCTAATAGAGTTATCCTCAATACTCATAATGGCATCAAATGCAATAGATTGTAAATCTAACGCTCTCTTAACTGCTTCTGCCATATCTGCCAAATCAGCAAACTTCTTTTTATCGTTTTCTAGTTCCATTTGTGATTTCATTTCTACCATTTTTGATTTTCTCCTTTGTTTTTGGTAAAATTAAAGTGATAAAATTTGACAAGGGGGTAACGATTTTTTACGCCCTTGCTAATTACCTAACAAAACCACGCGCCTTGCCTTTGCTTGAGTTTTGTTATTTTTCCTTAGCCGTGTACGTTGGTTTGGTCGCCTGTACATGGCTTTTTTGATACCTTAGTAATCTTTTGCTAGCCATTCCATGACTGATGCATAAATTCGCTTTGGTGCTTTATAGTTACCAGCTACTATTTTAGGAACTGTACGACTAGCCACACCTATTTCTTTAGCAAATTCATATTGCTTTAGCTGCTTATCAGCAATCTTGCGACGAATAGCTTTGGCTTGAGTTTCTGTAATAATCATGTCCTTATTCTCCTTTCTCTATTGCTATCGTTTTGTTGTTCTATTTTTGAGAACAAAATCATTTTACATTCTCTATTAAAGAATGTCAATAGGGTTTATTCTTTTTTTGAGAATTTTTTACCTGTTATTCCATTTTTTGTGTTATACTTATCTTGAAAAAATTTATTTCCTTTAAGGAGAACAATATGGCAAATAGGATGAATAGATTAAAAGAGCTACGGAAAAGAGACGGAATTTCATTTAAAAAACTTAGTGATGAATTGAAAGAGAAATATAAAATAATAGTCTCAAGTAGTCAGCTTATGTATTATGAAAAAGGAGAAAGAGAACCAAGAAACAAGGAACTTTGGGGAAAGCTTGCCGATTTTTTTAAAGTTTCTGAAAGTTACTTATTAGGGTATAGTTCTGAACCTAATGTTAATTTCTCTCCTGTAAGAGAGTTGAAAGATGACAATGACAAAGTTCAAAAGGGTAAACAAATTTTTCATGATTTTAAAGGTGAGGATGCTGTTAAAACATTTGAGAATGATGTTTTATTATGGTATACAGAGAAATATAATGACATAGATGGAGAAAGTCCTACACCATCATTCTTTGCTGATAATTTCAAAAATCAAGTTTATTTTACACTTTCCGAAAGCCAAACATTCAATAATTACATATCTTTACTTCTAACCGATTTCTTCTCATTACCTTATAGCGAATGGGATAGAATAGCTCTCATGATTGCTGGATATTCTGAAAAACTAAATAAAGCTGACGAAGATTAGCCACTATCAAACTTCATGTATAAATACCTAACAAAACCACGCGCCTTGCCTGCTGATGGAAAGAAAGGTACAAATTACATGAAAATCAAAGATAAAATCAAAAAGAACGGTCAAAAAGTTTACTATGCTAGTGTTTACCTGGGCGTTGACCAACTAACGGGCAAGAAAGCCCGTACAACTGTTACAGCCACCACCCAAAAGGGTGTTAGAGTAAAAGCGCGTGAGGTTATCAATGCTTTTGCTGCTAATGGCTATACAGTTAAAGACAAGCCGACAATTACAACATATGAGGAGCTTGTAAAAGTTTGGTGGGATAGTTACAAAAATACAGTTAAGCCAAATACTCGCCAATCTATGGAGGGATTGGTTAGGGTGCATCTATTGCCTGTATTTGGCGATTACAAGCTATCTAAACTCACTACGCCTATTATCCAACAACAAGTAAACAAATGGGCTGACAAGGCTAATACTGGGCAAAAAGGAGCGTTTGCTAACTACTCCTTACTCCATAACATGAATAAGCGTATTTTGAAATATGGTGTTTCTCTCCAAGTGATAACATATAACCCAGCTAATGATGTTATTGTGCCACGTAAGCAGCAAAAAGAAAAAGCTGGTGTAAAATATCTAGATAACAAAGAGTTAAAACAATTTCTTGATTATCTCGATACCTTAGACCAATCAAACTATGAAAACCTGTTTGATATTGTCCTATACAAGACTTTGTTAGCTACTGGTTGTCGTATTGGTGAGGCTCTAGCTCTTGAATGGTCTGATATTGACCTAAACAATGGTATTATCAGCATCACTAAAACAGTCAACAGATTTCAAGAAATAAATTCTCCTAAATCAAGCGCTGGTTACCGTGATATACCAATAGACAATGCTACGTTACTTATGCTCAAACAATACAAGAACCGTCAACAAGTGCAATCTTGGCAACTAGGGCGGTCTGAAACAATTGTATTCTCTGTATTTACAGAAAAATATGCTTATTCTTGTAATTTAAGACAACGCCTAAAGAAACATTTAAAGGCTGCTGGCGTAACTTATGTGTCATTTCATGGTTTCCGTCACACACATACAACAATGATGCTCTACGCTCAAGCTAGCCCCAAAGATGTACAATACAGATTAGGACACTCTAGCTTAATGATGACAGAAAATGTTTATTGGCACACTAACCAAGAAAATGCAAAAAAAGCTGTCTCAAATTATGAAACAGCAATCAATAGTTTATAAGGGTTTCCCCATATCGGGTTACCCTCTTACTATACCTAATTTTCACTAGGGGTAGTACAAAGGGTAGTAAATTCTAAAAAAGCACCTTGGGATGATGCCC
This sequence comes from Streptococcus sp. F2, assembly GCF_056500955.1. Classification (NCBI taxonomy): domain Bacteria; kingdom Bacillati; phylum Bacillota; class Bacilli; order Lactobacillales; family Streptococcaceae; genus Streptococcus; species Streptococcus sp. F2. The sequence goes on along the minus strand of NZ_JBWKAI010000017.1, from coordinate 22,008 downwards.
CAAAGTGCTTAATATCAAGGTTTCTAGCCCTTTATGCAATAATTAAATTATTTTTTTAAGTTATAGAATGATTTGATTCCTTTGTATTGAGCAACTTCACCAAGTTGATCTTCGATACGAAGCAATTGGTTGTATTTAGCAATACGGTCTGTACGTGACAATGAACCTGTTTTGATTTGGCCAGCGTTTGTTGCAACTGCGATGTCAGCGATTGTTGAATCTTCAGTTTCACCTGAACGGTGTGATACAACGGCAGTGTAACCAGCTTCTTTAGCCATTTCGATAGCTTCAAAAGTTTCAGTCAAAGTACCGATTTGGTTAACTTTGATAAGGATTGAGTTAGCTGCATTTTCTTTGATACCACGAGCAAGGTATTCAGTATTTGTAACGAAGAAGTCGTCACCAACCAATTGAACACGTCCGCCTAGGCGTTCAGTAAGAGCTTTCCAACCATCCCAGTCGTTTTCGTCCATACCATCTTCGATAGTAATAATTGGGTATTTGTTAACCAACTCTTCAAGGTAGTCGATTTGTTCTGCAGATGTACGAACAGCAGCGCCTTCACCTTCAAATTTAGTGTAGTCGTAAACGCCACGCTCTTTGTCGTAGAATTCTGATGATGCACAGTCGAAACCGATCATAATGCCGTTTTCACCAGCTTCGTAACCAGCTGCTTCAATAGCTTTAAGGATAGTTTCAACACCGTCTTCAGTTCCTTCAAATTTAGGTGCAAATCCACCTTCGTCACCTACAGCTGTAACAAGTCCGCGTTCTTTAAGGATTTTCTTAAGAGCGTGGAAAACTTCAGCACCCCAACGAAGACCTTCTTTGAAAGTAGGTGCACCAACTGGCATGATCATGAACTCTTGGAATGCAATTGGAGCATCTGAGTGTGATCCACCGTTGATGATGTTCATCATAGGAGTTGGAAGAACTTTAGTGTTGAATCCACCAAGGTAAGTGTAAAGTGGCACTTCAAGGTAGTCAGCAGCAGCACGAGCAACAGCGATAGAAACACCAAGAATAGCGTTAGCACCAAGTTTACCTTTGTTAGGAGTACCGTCAAGTGCGATCATTGCACGGTCGATAGCTTGTTGATCGCGAACATCGTAACCGATGATTGCTTCAGCGATAATGTTGTTAACGTTATCAACAGCTTTTTGAGTACCAAGACCAAGGTAACGAGATTTGTCACCATCACGAAGTTCAACGGCTTCATGTTCACCAGTTGAAGCTCCTGAAGGAACCATACCACGTCCGAATGCACCTGATTCTGTGTAAACTTCTACTTCAAGTGTTGGGTTACCGCGTGAGTCAAGGACTTCGCGAGCGTAAACATCAGTAATAATTGACATTATAATACTCTCCTTATGAGTTTAAATATTTTACATGTTAATAATACCACAAACTAGGCCTTTAATCAACTCAAAAAGCAATTTCGTGAAAACCTTACCTTGTTTTCAATTTATCATTCATAAACTTTCGTTGGTTTACAGAAAACTTCCACAGTTGATTGAATTGGTATTTTTGGAGATAAATCGGTATAATAAAGAGACTAGAGAGAAAAGCGAGGAAAGTTATGGAGCGGTTAGACGATAAACTATTACAAGGCGCCCTAGGAGAAAAACGATTCAACCCTGACGAACAACGTCATTACTTAGGAACTTATGCTGAGCGAGTCGTTTTAAGCTTACCTTTGGAAAATGCCCAAGATAATCGGGTAAAAGATTACTTAGAAAGCGAATTACCAAATCTTGCTCTAATATACCAGCCCCTTACCTTAAAGATTTCTTCACTGTTAGCACCTAACTACCAGATGCTTTACATGAAACTAGCCAAACAGTATGAGCTAGCAGCAACTATCGTAACCGAAAAACACATGACCTCGCCTTTTGCTTTTGTTCTTCACACAGATCACGTGGTAAACCTAGATGAAACACGCCTAGAAGTTATTTTGACACAAACTGAAGACAGTAATACCATCGATCAACCGGCTGACAAACCTAAAACCTTTTGGCAAAAATTATTTCACTAAACTGACAAGACAAGCATATCTATTTATTATGCTTGTCTTTTTCGTGGAGAGACAAGATAGGAATCAAGACAGTCTAATACTAACCCTAAATCTGGCTGATCAATGTAATCATCAGCAGCTTCTTTAAGAACTGGTTTAGGACAGTAGGCTATCCCAAGACCAGCCTGCTGCACCATTAAAAGATCGTTAGCCCCATCCCCAACAGCGATGGTTTGTGACAACCTTAAACCATTCTCATCAGCCCATCTTTTGAGGCAATCGGCCTTTGTCTGTTGAGTTACCACTTCTCCTATGACACTTCCTGTTAAACGTCCACAATTTATTTCTAAGCGGTTAGCTTTAACATAATCAATCTCAAGAGTAGCCGCCAAGTCATCAATAATCTCATGAAAACCTCCCGACACTAGACCAATTTTATAACCTCTTTCCTTCATCTTCGTAATAAGCTTTTTAGCCCCCTTATGCAAATGAAGAGATTGCGAAACCTTTTCAAAGGCACTTGTAGGTAAACCAGCTAAAAGAGATACTCGCTGAACCAAAGCTGTTTTAAAATCTAATTGATCTGCCATGGCTGCTGCTGTTATGGCTACAATTTCCTCTTCTTGCCCTGCTTCTTTTCCAAGAAGATTAATCACTTCTTCTTGAATGAGTGTCCCATCGACATCCAATAACAATAACCCTGTCACAGTTTCCATATTGTTCTCCTTCTATTATCACAACCAATAAGCATTTTAGTAATGACTTTTTCACCTAAATCGCTTTTTCTCATTAGCAACTAAAGCCAACAGCTAGCAAAAAAGCCGTGATAAATCACAGGCTTTTAGGTATTAAAAACGGATACGTTCACGCGTCTTTTCATAGGAGTTAACAAAACGGTCTGTCACTCCGGGCTCTACTGTTTCAAGCGCATAAGATATTTCATCAAATGATGCTTGATAATCATTGTCTACTTCAAACAATCTCAAGGCGTGCTCAAAACTATTTTGAACACCAGCTTCAAAGGAACGGTAACGGTTAGAGTATTGTAATAATTGTTCTGTCAAAATCGCATTTTGAACGACTTGGTAAGTTAATTCTTCTAAGTTTGCAATAGCCACCGTAGCAACCTCAGATAAGCGTGAAACAGCTTCAATATTGATGCGGCCTCTGCTAAGTTCATCCATTAAAGCTTCTAATTGAGAACTAGTTGTGAAGAAAGCACTAAGGAAATCTTGAGGGATTCCAGGTAAGTTACGCTTCTCCATGTAACGTTTGATCATGTGAAGCTGAGTCACATAAATTTCAAGATTTTGACGGGCATACGATTCAATTTTTTCAATATCTTTGACAGCTTCAAAAACATCCATTTGACCAGATTCAACCGATGCTAATGTTTTGATGCTGCGTTCAAAAATAAGTTGTAGTTCTGAGAATGGTTTTTCTTGTGTACCAAACTGCTCTGCAATTTCAAGGGTGTTTTCCTCAACGTCATTAATATCCTTCTCAAAAGCTTTAACATTGAACCCTTCATTTTCACTCAAAATGTATTTTCGAGATAGACGAGAAATTTCAGTTTTAAGTTGTTCGTTATTGCGTTTAGCATGAGCCAAGTATCGTGGTAATATTTTGCTATTTTTAGCGGCAACCTTATAAGCCGCGATTTCACGTTCAAATAACTCATATAAAGAATCGATTCGCTCTTGAATATGAGTGTTTTCTTCTCTAGCACGATCTAAATCCAAAGTCACCAATTCTGAAGAGTTGGCACGAATAGACTCGCGAATTTCTTGAAAACGAGCTTCAATATTTTTCTCTGGGAAATGGTAATTTTCTTCAAGTAAGCGACGATAACCAGATTCCAAATCATCTAGTTGATCTGGGAAATCATCTTCTAATTTAGCCACAATGGCTGGAATTTGCTCAGTGATTTGTCCCAATGCAATCGTATGCTCTTCAGCTCGATCGAGTACTTCAGCCGCTTCAACAGGATCTCCAGAAGAATTGAGAGCAACGAATTGTGAAAATTCAGTTTCAATATTCTTCATCTGTTTGTCGATTTCAGCCATAGTAGAACCGAAGTTGTCTTCATTTTCAGAGATAGATGCTTGTAATTTTTCATACAAATCAAGGGCATGTGTGACCCGTGCACTATTTTTCTCTTCTTGCTCTTTTAAGATACCAAGCGCTTCACGAATAGAGGTAATATCTTCTTCAACAAGGTTAAGCTGACTTTCAACACTACTAATTTCATGTTTGGCACGAATAAAGTTAAATGTGTCATTCAAGTTCTCAGCTTCAAAGATATGATTTTCAATATCTGCAAAAGAGTTGAGGGTTAAATCCGTCCACTTTTGGTTCCATTCACGAAAAGACGTTTGACTTTGTCCAATCAAATGCAATGATTTCACTTCTTCGATCTCATCATTAACAGGCAGGGCAAACAAGGCCTGTTTTCGTTCTTCTAGACTGGTAATTAGTGAATCATTACGTTTTCGTATAATGACACCTACTAGATAGGCGATAATCACTAGTAGGACTATAGCCACAATCAGCAAGATAATTCCGCTTGACATCTGAATCTCCTTATTATTAGATGCGATTTGTCAATGTGTGTCTCAGCAAAAATCGAGACTCCTTAATCGCCTTTTATTAAAATTTTATCAAAAATACACTATAACGTTACGATTATAACATACTTTCAAGTGCATTTCAAAACATATTTGACTAATTCAACAATCTCCTACAAGCGACTCACACGGCTTTCTTAGTAGAGACTAGCATAGGTGTCGAAGCCTGGCCTCAACACCTATTCATTAACACTATTCCTAGAGATAGCGACATGCTAAATCAGCACCCTATCAGCACAGGTTTTAGTCAGTTCGTCCTCTTTGGTAACAAATCCTTATACGGCTAACAAGGGCATTCATTAAATATCCAAAGTGCTGTAAACCGCATTTTCCTCGATAAATTCACGTCTTGGCTCAACACGGTCTCCCATGAGCATGTCAAATACTTTGTCTGCTTCTGCTGCATCATGAACAGTAACACGTGCCATCAAACGATTCTCAGGATCCATTGTCGTTTCCCAGAGTTGGTGATCGTCCATTTCTCCCAGACCTTTATAACGCTGGACAGTTGGTTTTGAACGGCCGACACTGTATTTTTCAAGAGCTGTTTTTAATTGTTCTTCCTGTTCAATACCAGGTTGAATGTATTCTTTGATCTCACTACCTACTTTCACCCCATAAATAGGTGGTTGAGCAATGTAAACATAACCTGCTTCTAAAACCGGTCTCATAAAGCGATAAATGAGTGTTAGTAATAAAGTTCTAATATGGGCACCATCGACATCCGCATCAGTCATAATCACCAACTTTTGGTAACGAGCTTTTGACACATCAAAATCTGCACCAAAACCTGTTCCCATAGCAGTAAAGAGACTTCGAATTTCTTCGTTGGCCAAAATCTTATCCATAGTTGCCTTTTCCACGTTTAAGATTTTGCCTCGAATAGGCAAAATGGCCTGAAACTCTCTGTTACGACCTGATTTAGCTGATCCCCCTGCTGAATCTCCTTCGACGATGAAAAGTTCGTTTTGGCTGGCATCATTTGAAGAGCAATCAGCCAATTTACCAGGCAAGTTGGAAATTTCCAAACCGGATTTTTTTCGAGTCACTTCACGAGCTCGCTTAGCTGCAATTCTAGCCTTAGAGGCTAAAATGCCTTTTTCCACAATTTTACGAGCAACCTGTGGATTTTCTAAAAGAAAACGTTGAAAGGCTTCACTAAAGAGACGGTTAGTGATTTTAACAACCTCTGAATTGCCAAGTTTTGTCTTGGTCTGTCCCTCAAATTGTGGATTTGGATGCTTGACAGAAATGACTGCTGTTAAGCCTTCGCGGACATCTTCACCTGTCAAATTATCATCATTTTCTTTAAGGATTTTATTTTTCTTAGCGTAATCGTTAATGACCCGAGTAAGAGCTGTTCGAAATCCTTGTTCGTGAGTTCCACCCTCATGGGTATGGATATTGTTGGCAAAACTCATGACCACCTCATGGTAACTAGTGGTGTATTGCATCGCAACTTCTACGGCAATCCCTTCTAACTCACCATCAGTGTAAATAGGAGTATCAAAAATAACCTCTTTTTTATCATTTAAAAACTCAACATAAGAGCCTATACCACCTTCGTAGTGAAAATGCTCTTCTTGTTCCATACCTGAGCGTTTATCTGTAATAGAAATTTTTAAACCGCGGTTCAAAAAGGCTAGTTCTTGAATACGTTTTGCTAAAACCTTGTAATCAAATTCAGTCGTTTCGGTAAAAATTTCTGGATCTGGTGTAAAGTGTACCGTTGTCCCAGTCACATCAGTGGTTCCAATGACCTCAAGATCTGCTACGACAGCCCCGCGTTTAAATTCTTGGTAATGTATCTGACCATTTTTATAAACACGAACATCTAATTGTGTCGATAAGGCATTCACAACAGAGGAACCAACACCATGTAGTCCTCCAGAAACCTTATAGCCTCCACCGCCAAATTTCCCTCCGGCATGTAAAACGGTAAAGACAGTTTCAACGGCTGGACGACCTGTTTTAGCTTGGATATCGACGGGGATACCACGCCCATTATCAACGACTGTGATTGAATTGTCTGCCTCGATAAACACCTGGATGTGAGTAGCAAATCCGGCTAATGCCTCGTCAATAGAATTGTCGACGATTTCCCATACTAAGTGGTGCAAGCCCTCTTTAGCTGTAGATCCGATATACATTCCGGGACGCATCCTTACCGCTTCGAGGCCCTCTAAGACCTGAATCTGACTGGCATCATATTCTTGTGCTTTCTCTTCAACTTGTTTGTTTTCTTCAATCATCTAAGTTACTATCTCCAATAGGTTTTTTCTACCATCAACAAGCAAGGTATCAAAACCTGCTGCCTGTCCCGCTTGCCTATCAAGGTCACGATCCCCGATAACCAAGCCACTCTCAATGTTATATTTTGCTTTTAAATACAGTAAACTCTCAGGATTAGGCTTACGAGCGAAACCATTCGAAGCTGTGACCACTTCGGTAAAATATTCCGAGAGTCCAGCTTGTTTTAACAGCTGGTTAACTTGCTGATCACGATGAGACACTAAAAAATTACGTGATCCCGACGCCACAATTTGAGCCAAAATTTCCCTAGCTCCCAGACACCAAATCGGTTGAGTCAGCTTTGCCGCTTCATTTTGCTTGTACTCTTGCAAAAATTGAGGTTGGTATGGAGCAAAGGTCGCAACCGCAATGGCTGTAGATTCCTTCAATTTTTGGTAAACTGCATCATGTTCACCTGGAAGGTTAAAAAAGTCTAGCGTCTGAACAAAGGCCTGGGTCGAAATTTCGTAATTATCGAGTAAGGTACCACCCAAATCCCATATATAATCGTGATAATCCATGCCTTTCATTATATCACAAATTCACTTAATATTACAGTGATTTCCGTAAATAAAAAGGGACTAGTCACAACTTGCTTCACAAGCACTAGGTCCCTTATTTTCTAATGATAGCGTAGGCGTCTCTTTAAGTTTTTTTCGCTTTCTTTGTCACGCGCTAGCACCTGTTGATAATTCATCGATAAAATCAAACCGACCCCAATCAAGTTGGAAATTAAGGCTGAGCCCCCTTGTGAAATAAAGGGCAGAGGAATTCCCGTAAGGGGTAGAATACCAATCGCTGCTCCAATATTTTCAAAAATATGAAACAAAATCATCATGATAAAGCCTGTTGAAATATAAGTGTAAAAGAGGTTATTAAACTCAAAAGTGACTTTTAACATTCTATAAATCAAGAGCAGGTAAAGCATTAATAACAGATCTGAACCCATAAAACCAAAATTTTCAGCAATAACAGTGAAGATCATATCACTTTCTCTAACAGGAACGGGCAATTCTAAAACATTAAACCCTTTTCCAAACAGTCCCCCACTGCCGATTGCAATCATACTTTGTGTTTGCTGATAAGCGATAGTTTCTGAAAAAGCAAAAGGATCTAACCACGCTGAAATACGATTCAATTGGTAAGTATCCATTCCTAGTTTTAAAAGCAACTCTTTGCCTTCAGGGAATAAAAAGATAAGGAAAAAGGCCACAAGAAATCCCGCTACGACAAAAGTTAAAGGAATGATTAACCACCAGGAAATCCCAGACATGAGGACCATTCCCGCCAAAATGGCAAGAAAAACCATAGCAGTCCCTAAATCTTTTTGCAAAGCAAGTAAGAGTAGCACAGGAAACGTTATAGTGACATAAACCCCTAATAGAATCCAATCGTCTTTGAAGTGGATACGCTCTTTTTTTCCTTTAAACCAGACTGTTGCTCTTGCCATCAATAAGATATAAGCGATTTTCATAAACTCAGAGGGCTGAAACAAGGTCACCGATCCAATCGTAATCCAGTTTTTAGCTCCTGTTGCCGCTACCAACTGAGGGCTAAAGAAAATTAAGGGCAAAATCATTAAACCGAGTCCCAGAAGGTACAACCAGGGCGTCAATTTCCATAGAGTGGCTGTAGTGAAAAACATCAGGATAAAGGCTAAGGCTGCTCCAATAGCAATCCATAGCACCTGCTGTCCCATAACGGCTATCACATGCTGTGGAAAATCATAACTTGTCGCCACATAAATAGAAACCAATCCTAACACGAGTAAACAACAAACAGGAAAAACAATGGCATAGTCAATACGACGTTCAATAGATTTCCTTTGAGACAAGAGGCAACCTCCTTTTTAAGTGACCATAGTGGTAAAATACGGTTGTTGAAGTTCATTTAGCCAAAAATGAAAAAGAGCCCCAATCTAAGGGCAAACCAGCCTATCATCAACACCTTTTCTCTAGGAAAAGCTATCCTAGACTGTTCAACAACAGATTGCTCATGTTCATGATGACTAACAAAATGGTTCAGGCGGCCAGTTCAAAGCTCTGAACCCGATATGACCCCTGCCGGAATCGAACCAGCAACTACTCCTTAGGAGGGAGTTGTTATATCCATTGAACTAAGGGGTCTACTGGATATCTGTAGTATCTATTGTAACCTAGAAAAAGAGGGAATGCAAGTTCAAATCTCAGTCAAGAGGTCTCATTTTCATGATGACTAACAAGATGGTTCAGGGAGTCAGTTCAAAGTTCTGAACCCGATATGACCCCTGCCGGAATCGAACCAGCAACTACTGTTTTCGGTGTTTCTATTGTCTTCTTTCTAGACATAATGGATTATCTACTTAACCTGTTTTGCCAAACTCACATGACTTCTACCTCTCCAATAAACGCTATAAAACAAGAAAAAAAGACTAGAACACTCTAGCCTTTTGTCATTCCATCGCCTCTTATTCGGATTAACGACGGATTTCTTTAATACGAGCAGCTTTACCTTGTAATGCACGCAAGTAGTAAAGTTTCGCACGACGGACTTTACCGTGGCGGATAACTTCGATTTTGTCAACACGTGGTGTGTGGATTGGGAATGTACGTTCTACCCCGATACCACCTGAGATTTTACGAACAGTGTACATTTCTGAGATCCCTTGACCTTTACGTGAAATAACAACACCTTCAAAGATCTGAATACGTTCGCGAGTTCCTTCGACAACTTTTGCGTGAACGCGAACAGTGTCACCAGGACGGAAGTTAGGGATATCAGAGCGAAGTTGACCTTCTGTCAAACTTTGGATTAATGGATTCATTTTTATTCTCCTATCTTACTAATCTTAAGTACTTGTCTTAGCGGATTAGCCGTAATTTTCGTGTGTCCATTACACACAAATTTTATTCTAACAAAAAGCTTCTTTATTGTAAAGCTATTTTTTTAAATCCACCTGATTTACCGTCATGTCTTCCAAACTAGTCATTGCCACTTTTTGATAACTGTAAATGGAATGTCTGTGACTGACCATATAGGCTGCTCCTGCTGTCACAAAATAAGCCAAGGCATTGTCAGCTCCAAAAACCTCTATCCCAATAAAGATAGGGGCCCAGAACGTATTAGTGGCACTTCCAAATACCGTGGCATAACCAAGTGCAGCGACTAACAGTACAGGAAGACCTAAGTAAGTGGCCAAAACGATGCCTAAAGAAGCTCCAATAGCAAATAGAGGTGTTACTTCACCACCTTGAAAACCTGCTGACAAGCTGATAACCGTCACAATCATTTTGAGAAGCCAGTCGTAAGTTAGGATAGTTTGGCCAGAAAAAGCTGCCGCAATCAAATTGGTTCCTAAACCACTATATCTTCCGACGTGACCAATCATCAGACAGATAGATAACAAAGCACCGATAAAAGCAATCCGGAAATAAGGATTTGGTAGCTTTTGACTGAGGTAAGGTTTAAACCAGCCAAGTAAATAGGCAAAACTATTTCCCACCAGACCAAAAATAAGGCCTAACCCAATTAATTTAACCAATGTTAAGGGAGTTATGGTCAATGTTTCTTCAAGAACAATCGTAAATTTCTCTAATCCCAAGGCATGGGAAGTCCAAGAAGCCACGTAAGCAGCAACTAAGGAAGGCAATAAAGCGGAATAACGAAGCGTTCCTACTAATAAAACCTCGAGGGCAAATACGACAGCAGCAATTGGCGTTTGAAAAAGCCCTGCAAAACCGGCTGCCATCCCCATAATCAAAAGATGTCGTGCGGCTTCTTGACTAGTCACAAGTTTCCGACAATAATGAGAGATGGTAGCTCCTATTTGAACGGCTACCCCTTCTCGACCCGCACTCGCTCCAAATAAGTGGGTTACCCAAGTCGAGAACAAAATAAGAGGAATGAGAATAGGAGGAATCTTATCTTTTTGACCATGCCCTACCTGAAAAACCAATCCCATCCCTTGACGAACCTCTTTGCCTAACTTATCGTAAAGAAAAACGATAACAGGGCCTGCTAGGGCAAGAAAAGGAAGAAGCAAGAAAAGGTGTTGATCGCGATATTCGGAAAGAAACAAAAGCCCTTTGCCAAAAATAACATCAACCACTCCAACCGCGACCCCTATGGGAAGTGCTAATCCTACTAGTCCTAACACTTCTTTTAAGAAAGGTTTAGGCAGTGTTGCAATTGATTTAATCATTAGTGTCACCACCTGTTAAGCGTTGCGTTTGATACTGTCGTGAAAGAGACATAATGGTTTTGAATGTCTCATGGATAACTGGTTTAAAGGCTTGGTCTCTAACAAGACGAGAAACCCTATCTAGGATTTGATTTTCCCTCGCCTGATCTAAGACAGGCAATTGATTAGCTAGTTTATAAGCTGTTACTTGCTCCACAAGTGCCATCCGCTTTTCTAATAAGGCAACCAAGTGTTGATCAATACCATTGATTTCTTGTCGTATCTCTTCTAAACGCATAACTTTCCTTTTCTAGATGTATTAGATTATCTTTTTATTATAGTTAATAAGAGGATCAGAAGCAAGGTGAAGCTGATTGTTTTTTTCAATTCCTACCCTGAAGTGACATTCCCTTTATTTTAGGTTAAAAAGCTAAAAATGCCAAGGAAGCCCCTGACATTTTTACTAAATAGTTTTATAGATTATTAACAGCCTGTGAGAGTTGCTCTGCAAAGGCCTCTAAACGGTCGATGTCTTCATCTTCTGCTGCCAAGTCTACTTTGACAGGCTCTGCACCTTTGGTTGCGCCAGTAAGGGCAAATTGCTCTGAAAAGTCATCGACAGACTTGCAGAAATAATCATAGAATGTATCACCAGAGCCGACCACGCCATAGATTTTACCTTCTAAATCTAAATCTTGTAGGTCTTCGTAAAAATCAACAATTTCATCTGGTAAATCACCATCACCATAAGTATAAGTCGCAACGATTGCTATATCAGCATCCTCAAATTCTGAAGCGTCAACTGTTGTGCACTCGTCAATGTCAACATCATGGCCCAATTCTTGCAATTTATTTGCAACGATATCAGCGATTTCTTCAGTATTTCCTGTCATGCTGGCATAAACGATTTTTGCTAATGCCATAAATTCCTCCCAAAATTACTAAACTATTTTTATTTTAGCACACTTTTTAGGGAAAAGCACTAATTCTTTAAAGATAAGGCTGATATGATTGTTCAAGGCGATTCAGAAGCTCTGCTTTTTCGATTGGACTGGCAAAACTAGCCTTGATAGCATCTTGATTGTGCAACAGAAAATCTGCTGCGCCTGTTTGGAAATGTTGGGCAAAGAGTTGGTATTCTTTGATTAAATTGGTATCAGAAACCGTGCGATTGTCTGTATTAATCGTTACCTTAGCTCCTGCTGCTTTCATTTCTAAATAAGGAAAATCCGCTATCGACCTCGCAGCTTTCGTCTGGAGGTTGCTAGTCAAGCAGAGTTCTGCAGTCACCTCATTTTCAATAAACTTAGACAGTAGCTCTTTTTGATGATGAATAGCTGTGACATGACCTAAGCGCTTGATTCCTAAATCAATAGCATCTGAAATATAGTTAGGACAGCCACATTCTCCAGCATGCAAGGTAAAAGGAAGACCCCGTTCTTTGGTTTGCTTAATTATTCTTTCTAATACAGTTGGCGGGAAGTCAAGTTCATTACCTGCAAAATCAAAACCGACTAGGCCTTTTGGCGCCAAAGAAACCACCTGGTCAAAAATAGTTTGACTCACTGCTTGAGACGATTGACGAAGCCCACACACAATAGCCTTGCCCACAATACCAAAGTCTTCTTGACCTTTTTGAATACCTGCTAACACAGCCTCTACAACATCAACAGCTGTTAGTCCTTGATCCATCGACAATTCTGGTGCAAAACGAATCTCAATATAAATCACTTGGTCAGCTGCCGCTTGCTTCATTACGTCATAAGCAGCTAATTCCAAGGCCTCTTGCGTCTGTAAAAGAGGTCTTATAACATCAAATGTTTTAAGGTAATCCATCAATGATTCGCAGGTTTCTGGAGCTGTAACCAAGGTCTTTAAGCTAGCGTCGTCTTCGGGTAAGGTTACATTCGCTAAGGCTGCTAATTGACGAATGACCTCTAAGGAGAGGGAACCATCAAGGTGGCAATGCAATTCTGTTTTAGCTATTGTGTTAAAGTCTATCGTTTCCAAAGTAGGTCTCCTTGTAAAGATTTTTTTAATATCATACCAAAACTAAAGGAAAAAGCAAGCAATTTTTGTCACATTTTCGGGTGTAATGTCTGTATTTTATAAACTTTAGAAAGGCTGAAAAATTCATTTTCATAAAAATCAAACAAAACCCGAACTTTATCTTCAAAAAGATAACTTGTAGCAAATTTTTGTGCTTTATTTGGGCTTCTGCTATGATGACAATAAGAAAAAGCGAACAGGAGGTTTTTAAATGACAAGCTATCATATCCCCGAGATTTGGGAAAATAAAGGGCGCATGTCAGGACTCAATGCTGACACTGCAGGAAGCCGGTTTGAGGAAATTTTACCTAAAGGGAAGAAACCTTACCAACTCTACTCCCTTGGAACACCAAATGGTATTAAAGCTACTATTATGTTTGAAGAGTTAAAAGGATTAGGTGTTTCAGGAGTTGACTACGACTTGTTTCGTATCGATATCTCTAAAGGAGAACAATTTGGCAATGACTTTGTAAGCATCAACTCAAATGCTAAAATCCCTGCTCTGCTCGACTTATCAGGCGAAGAGCCCATTCGCATCTTTGAATAGGCACATATTTTGCTTTATCTTGCTGATAAACACCATCAACTGATCCCTCAAGCACCCAAAGAGCGTGCTGAAGTCCTCAATTGGTTATTTTGGCAGACTGGTGCTGCCCCCTTTTTGGGCGGTGGCTTTGGTCATTTTTTCCATTACGCCAAGGAAAAATTAGAATACCCTATTGACCGCTTTGCTATGGAAGCTAAACGCCAACTTGATTTATTAGATAGAGAATTATCCCAAAAACCTTACATTGCTGGTGATCACTATACCATTGCCGATATTGCCATCTGGTCATGGTATGGGCAATTAGTCCAAGACAAGCTTTGGAACAGGGCTGGGCAATTTCTTCAAGTGAATCATTACAAGCATATACAGGCTTGGAGCCACACTATCGCCAAACGTCCTGCTGTCAATCGAGGACTAGCTGCAGACTACCAAGCTATCTCTTAACTTTCTTGACTGCTTTTGGCAATTTTAAAAGAAGATTGTGCTATAATATGAGACAAAGAAGACAACAATGGAGAAAGTAAGATGATGTGGACTCTAAAACTTTTTGACCAATTATCTACAGAAGAGCTTTTTGCGATTTATAAGGAGCGTGTTGCTGTCTTTATTGTAGAACAGGCCTGTCCTTACCCTGAAGTGGATGAGCTCGATAAAGAAGCCCTACACCTCTTTACTAAAGATGAGCTTGGTATCACGGCTTACTGTCGCTTAATCCCCACAAAAGACCAGCTGAAACTAGGAAGAGTTTTAGTGGCTAGTCGCGTTCGAAAAACTGGTCTTGGTCGTGACTTGGTCGCCAAAGCCTTAGAGGTAGCTGAGAATCAGTTTTCAGATTTACCCGTTTATGCTCAGGCACAGGCTTACTTAGAACAATTTTATGCTTCATTTGGTTTTAAACCAATCTCTGAAATTTATTTAGAAGATGACATTCCCCACCTTGATATGCTGAAAGATTAAAAAACATGACAACAACTTTTGAAACTATTCTAGAAACCATTAAAGCTTACCAGACGATTATTATCCATCGTCATCAAAATCCCGACCCTGATGCTCTAGGGAGCCAGGCGGGCTTAAAAGAAATCATTAAGCAAAATTTCCCAGATAAAAAGGTCTTGATGACCGGTTTTGACGAACCCAGTCTCACTTGGATAAGTCAAATGGATCAGGTGGATGATGAGGATTACAAGGAAGCCTTGGTTATCGTCACTGATACTGCTAATCGACCAAGAATTGATGATGATCGTTACCTGAATGGCAACTGTTTGATGAAAATTGATCATCACCCAAATGAAGATATCTATGGTGATGTCTATTATGTGGACACAACTGCTTCCAGTGCTAGTGAAATTATTGCAGACTTTGCCTTTAGTCAAAACCTGATGATTTCTGACAAGGCGGCTAGTCTCTTATACACTGGTATTGTTGGGGATACTGGTCGTTTCCTCTATGCATCAACTACCAGTAAAACCCTCACCATTGCTAGCCAGCTTAGACATTTCCATTTTGATTTTGCAGCTATATCTAGACAAATGGATTCTTTCCCTTTTAAAATTGCAAAGCTACAAGGTTATGTTTTTGATCATCTCACAATTGATGAGAGCGGCGCTGCTTATGTCCTTCTCAGTCAAGACACCCTTAAAACCTTTGACGTGTCCTTAGCTGAAAGCTCTGCCATTGTCTCAGCTCCAGGTAAAATTGATATCGTTAAGGCCTGGGCTATTTTCGTTGAACAAGCTGATGGTAGTTACCGCGTTCGCATGCGCAGTAAAGAAAAAGTTATCAACGGTATCGCAAAGCGCCATGACGGTGGAGGCCATCCTCTTGCAAGTGGAGCCAATTCAGCTAGTTTAGAAGAAAATCAAACGATTTATCAAGAATTGATTGCTGTTTGTCAGGGAAATTAGTTTTTCTGTGAAATAATCAGAGAAAAGGCTTGTCAAGTCTTTCAACTTCTGTTAAACTAGAATGGTTAATAACTATGATGCAGAACGTGTCATGGCAGAAAGGAATTTTTTTAAGATGAGAAAAGACATTCATCCAGATTATCGTCCAGTTGTTTTCCTTGATACAACTACAGGTTACCAGTTCCTTAGCGGCTCAACAAAAGCTTCTAAAGAAACTGTTGAGTTTGAAGGTGAAACTTACCCACTTATCCGTGTGGAAATTTCATCAGATTCACACCCATTCTACACAGGACGTCAAAAGTTCACTCAAGCAGATGGACGCGTGGACCGCTTCAACAAAAAATACGGTCTCAAAGACGCAAACGCAGCAAAATAAGCAAGACAATACGAAAACCCTTCCTGTTTCAGGAGGGGTTTTCTTTTATGTCAATAGCATCATCGAGGCTATTGCTTCTAGTCAAAGCACCTAAACTTTGCTTCCTTTTCTGCAGCTTCTTTTATAAAAGAGTAGGGAGTTTTGTCGCATAGATAAGATTTGGCTCAACTCAATAAGCTGTCTGATGACTCAAAATACTTTGAAAGAGGATTACTCGTCGTCATCATCTGGAAATTGCTTAAGTAGAGCCTTAACATCATGAATATTCTCACTTGCAAATGCTTTAAGGTCAACCGTTTCTCCGAGGAGATTAGCATTGATGAAACCGATAACCATAGGCATATTCATACCAGCATACAATTCGAATTGATAGCCCTCCATCAAGAGACGACTAAGAACATTACAGGGTGTTCCTCCCATTAAGTCTGCAAAGACAACAACTTCTTCTATTCCTTCGATGCTTGTTAAGAATTTTTGACGAAAGTCCTCAATTCCTTCTGAAGCCAGTAAAGGAACTGTGATAATACCTTCCTGAGCTCCCATAATCATTTCTGTACTGGCTTTTAAGGCCTCGCAAAAAGGACCGTGACTGACTAATACTAACTGTTTTCCCATTAGTTCATCCCCATGATAAAATGACCAAAGGCTGAGCAAGCAATAGCAATCACAATGATAACTAAGATAGCTTTCGTTGATGTCATGCCCTTACGCCCAAGCAACCAATAAACAAAACCAGTAAAAGCTGCTGGGACCAGACGAGGGAAAATCATGTTAAGCAAATTTTGAACATCCAGCCCTGCCCCCATAGGGATGTTGAGACTAACTTCAAAATTAATCATGCTAGCAATGAGTGCTCCGACCATAAAGACGCCCATGACAGAAGCAGCATCAACAATAGCTGTTAAATGGTTGCGCATAGTAGTAACCAACTTGGTTCCTTGTTGGTAAGCAATTTCTAATTGTTTCCAACGGAAAATATTAATGAGCCAGGCCACAGCTATCCAAAGAAAGATGCCTAAGGGATTATTTTCTTTAGCCAAACCAGCTGCTAGCGATCCCATAATCGTTGGCACAAGGGAAGCGAAAAGAGAATCTCCAATCGGAGCAAATGGTCCCATAAGACCTGTCTTGACCCCATTGACGGCATCTTTTGAAGCTAGACCTTCATTTTCTTCAAGCGCCAAATCAATCCCTGTAATAATAGTGTGGAAGAAATTTGATATATTGAAGAATTGGGTATGAGTCTTCATCATCTCTTTTAATTCAGGTGTACCATCTCCATACATTTTGCGCAGTTGTGGCAAGATAATATAAAGGTAACTAGAACCTTGCATCCGTTCGTAATTCCAGCCCCATTGGAAAGTAAAGAGGCTACGCTTATTGATCTGCTTAAAATCTTCTTTGGTTAAGGTATACTTAGATTTCATCATCTTCAATTTCCCCACTTTCTGACACTTCTGCCTTTGGCTCAACAAGAGTTACCTGTTGACTATTTTTATAATGAAGGGTTGCTAGAGCTCCACCAATAATCGCAATCCCAATCATTGGTAAACTTTTAAAAGGTGCCCCATTAAAGACTGTTGTCTTCAAACCTGCTTCTTTAATTACATCGGTCAATGTTCCTGACACAGTTTGTAAGTTTTTATAAATCACAGTTAACATAGCAGTGAGCCCAAAGCCAAGGGCGAGGTAGTGAAGATTACGTTTAACTGGTAAGTAATGAAGTAAGATGGCAAAACCAAGCCCTGGTAGCATCATACCAGCTAATTTAAGCCCATCAGCCAACCATTTGACACTGTCAACCCAATCCACCAAGGTTTGAACAGCACCAGCTCCAAAGGCAAGAGCAATAAAGACAGGAAGGGCACGAGATAAAGCCCAAGGCAAGGCCCCCATTAAGTAATTTCGTTCAATCCCCTTATAGTTAAAGTTTTCCACGTGACGGTCAATGCGGTGAGCAAAGAAGGTTGTTGAAAAACGTCCAAGAATATCAGTGTAAACCATCAGAGCTGCTACGGGAACAGCAATTGTTGAAACGGCTAACTCCGCATTAATGCCCTGTGCCACTGAGAAAGCAGTTGCTAAGACCGCACCTGACGTTGCATCAATCCGGGAAGCACCTCCAAAAGTACCTACACCAAGGACCATTAATTGTAAGCTACCACCAATAAGAAGACCTGTTTTCAAATCTCCCATGATAAGACCTGCTATAAAGCCCGCAAATACAGGAGAACCCGCTGAGGTATTAATGGTCAGTTCGTCCAAAATTTGGTAAGCCGAATACAAGGTTAGAAGTAAAATTTGCCACCATTGAATCATAATGATTTCCTCCAAAAAAGTAATGTATTAAGGTGTACAGAATTATCTCACTTTATCCAATAAAGGTATAAAGTCTGCGGGAGTATCTCCTGGAACCATTTGAGCAATGAGGTGTGTTCCTTTAGCCTGAATAGCATCAAAATCTTGGATATCTTCATCCACCACATTGATGGAACGGGTTACCGAACGGGTTTCAGGCGTTTGAGACATGTTGCCCACATTCAGTTCTGTAAGAGTCACCCCTTTGTTCATAAGGCCTAGAAAAGTTTTAGGGCGTTTAGCCACAATCAATAAACGTTGGGAATCATAACGGCCTGCCAAGATATTGGTGGCTGCTTTGTCAATCGTTAGAACAGATAATTTTACGCCTGCTGGAGTCGCTAACTTCAGAGCTGTTTTTTCTAAATCACTATTAACAATATCCTCATCTACAACCATGATACGACTAATGTTTAACTTAGTTGTCCATAGATTTGCGACTTGGCCATGAATTAACCGACCATCAATACGTGTTGCTACAATTGTCATCCTTCTTCTCCTTTTATAGTTTGATAAATGGGGGTCTTGATTAAATGAAGGGTCTCACTATATTGCCCTTCGGTTTCAAAAATCACCAAACGATTCTTTCCTTTCTGCAACAATCCTTTTGGTAAATAGAGGGACAAGATAGGGCCTTTTTGCCAAAATCTACCCAAATTAAAACCGTTGATTAGAACAATCCCTTTACCAAATTGACTTAAGTCAATATAAGTATCAGTTGGCACTTGGCAGTCAAAATCATAGGCATAAAAACTCGGGAGCCCCTCAATCCAACCCTGTGAAAAATCCAGCCAGGACAGTTCTTGAAAATCCAAAGGAATCTGTTCCCACTGCCCTATAAAATGCAAATCACTCATTACGCCACGCCCCAGCCCCTTGTGTTGACTAGGAGCAGTCAACTTATGACCATAGCTGACTCGTCCCATGTTTTCAACTAAAATGGTTAGTTGAGACTGCTGCTTTGAAAGAGTCATCAAAATATCCTGCCCAATGTCCTCTTGATACTGGGTTTGGATTCGCCTATCATCCAAGAATACCTGAACACGATCTCTAGCATCAATGATTCGCAACCTTTCTTGATCACCGTACTTGGAAAGCCTGCTACGATACAACATATATCCCAAAGAATGGTTTAAGGCTTCCATAGATTGCGGGTAAAAACTAAAAGTGATACCGCTTACATTTTTGAGCGTCGTCAACAAACTTACTTTTTGTGTAAGAGGGATAGGACCGATAGCCATGCTTGGGCTGACTAGCGGTTCTGCAAATGCTAAATCTGGGTAAGTAGCTTTTAAGGCTTTCTGCAAAAGACTGTATTTGAGGGTAGGATTTCCTGCTTCATCCAGCAGGGCATCGTAATCGTAAGAGGTCACTTGCGGGAGGGCCTTTTGCAGTCTGGCTGATGAGCCATTCATGAACCCAAAATTGGTACCGCCACAGAACATATAAAGGTTGATACTTCCTTGTTCAATCATATCCCTGATAGTAGCTACGGTTTCCTGAGGATCCCGTCGAATAATCGCCTCTCCCCACCGATTAAACCAACCCAGCCAAAATTCCATGCACATCATGGGCCATTCTTTGCCATGTTTAGACATAAATGCCCTAAGGCTGGCCACATTTTGAGGAACCTTAGAACCGAAGTTTCCTGTTACTAAAAGATTATCTTCAATTAAGCTTCCTGCCTCCAAGGCACTTTCCCAAGCCCCATCAGAGGTAAAAAGCGGTGCTTCAATGCCTCGCGCTAGCATCATATCTTTCAAAGCACGGAGATACTCCTTGTCCTCTCCATAAGAGCCATATTCATTTTCTACTTGGAACATGAGGATATTACCCCCGCGGTCCAGTTGACGTTTGGATAATTTGGGGAGAAGCACATCATAGTAAGATGCGACATGGTCTAAATAGACCTTATCTCGTGAACGAACTCTGCACGGCTCTTCTAGTAACCAAGCAGGTAAACCACCAAATTCCCATTCAGCACAAATATAAGGAGAGGGTCTCACAATGGCATACAAGCCAAGATTCTGAGCCAGATCGAGAAAGGCTTCTAAGTCTGCAAGACCTTCAAAGCAGAAATGTCCTTTTTGTGGCTCATGCAAGTTCCAAGGCACATAAGTCTCAACCGTATTAAACCCCAGAGCTTTTAGGTTATACAAGACACGGTACCAACTGTCTGGGATAATTCTAAAATAATGAACCGCTCCAGATAAGATTTTAAAGGGTTTCCCATCAAGGTAAAACGCCTCTTTGATTTGAAATCGTTCCACTTTTCCTCCTTTTAAGTTAAGCGTAGGCTAGAGGGGATCTCATGCAAGAGAAGCATGCTATCTTCTGGCTTTTTTGCTATAATAGCTAATAATAACTTGTAAAGATGAGATGCTATATCAATGAAACGCCCTAAATATCAATTAATTAAAGAAGAATTACAAGACCAGATTTTATCAGACCATTACCATGTTGGTGACAAATTTTTCACCGAGGCAGAGCTAATTAATCGCTTCAACGTTAGCTCCATTACCATTATTCGAGCTTTAAAAGAGTTGGAAAAAGAAGGGTTTATTAACCGTAAACAAGGGATTGGCAGTTTTATTGCCAGAACACGCAAAGAAAAGCTGGTGCAGTTTGCCTACCTTGACACCCTAAAAAATCAATCTGAATTAGTTCGCGTCATCGGTCTCACCAAAGGAAATGACCCTACCTATTTAAAACGTCTGGAACTACATAAGACTGAATATTATTATGTCCTTACAAGAGAACGAACTCTCAATGGCAGGCCCTACCTTTACCAGTTGTCTTACATTCCTCATGATTATTTATTATCAGAAGATTGTGACTTGAGTACCTATCAATCGCTTTATAAACGCTTCTTTCTTGATTTCACCATTCAAATGGCTAATCAGACATTTAGACAAGAAACCTGCTTGACCACCCAAATGCCACAAGCTGTTAAAGACTTTCTGCAGCTAACAGACAGTGCTCCTTGCGTGCTTCAAACTAAAATCACTCGATCTAAAAGTAATCAACGCGTTCTAGAATACGCCCAAGTTTACAAACACTGGGAATTCTTCTCGTATGAACTGTCTTCCAGTGATTATCAATAATCTTCTTGCAATACCTACTGCCATATCGCCTTGGGTATTGTTTTTTTATGCCTCATTTTCCACTAAAGATATGGGCTGGTGATTTTTTCTGTCCAAGGAGTAGCTGTTGCTTCCAACACCTTGTTCAACTCGTCAATATTTTGGAAACCTTCAGTACGGAGCCAGTTCCTAGCTGCCTCCTCGCTCTCTCTAATATAAACCGGAACAGCTCCTGCCCAAGTAGCACGTCCACAAAGCACCCCACTAAATTTAGCACCTGCTGCTGCCGCAAAACGCAAAGTTTCTTGGAAGAGTTGGGCAGATACACCGGCACTCAAATAAATATAAGGTAAATGGCTAGCCGCTTCTTGATCTCGAAAGGCCTGAGCAGCCTCTTCTTGACTGTAAAGCACTTCACCTTTAGCAAAACCGTCCACATAGGCCATGTTAACCGGCACTTCAACTTTAAGAACGTCAATGCCAAACCGGTCATCAGAGAAAACGGTCATTGCTCCGTTGACCTTATGAGGCTTCACCTTTGCAAAAGCTGTGCTGCTATTGTCTGCAATGGTTTCGTCATAGCTCAGTATTTCAAGGAA
>NZ_JBWKAI010000016.1:0-46201 GCF_056500955.1 Streptococcus sp. F2 | reverse complement strand
CAGGGTTTCCATTTGCTCAACCCTTGGCTCTGCTTCCTGATGAGCTGCCATCATGCGTTTTAAGGCGCCACGTTGGTCAAAAGCCAGAGCTGAAATGATTCCTCGGTGGCTCACTTTTTCTAAATAACTGTATTTTGCCTCTGATAATTGATGCATATCAACCTCCTACTTGCTAGGATAAGGGTGAATTGTTACCCCTTTGACCACACGATTAACTGTACCTGTTGCAGATGGGGTGTCAGGACGATTTCCTACTGCAATAGCTGTCAAGAGAGCTAGCATTTGTGCCACTAAAATCATTGGAAAGGCAAGATAGGCATCCGGCAATAACTGACTAGCTTCCAATACAAATTGATCTCCTGAAAAATTGGTTGGACCTTTTTGCAAGAGAGCTAGTGTTTTAAGTGCAATGCCATCTGCTCTAACTTCTTCTAATATCTCTAAATCATATTGTCTAACATAAGGATCGCTATTGACAAATCCTATTACCAAGGTGTCCATGTTGATAAAAGACTTTGGCCCATGTCTAAATCCCATCGAAGACTCATAAACTGTTGCAACCTGACCAGCAGTCAATTCTAGCATTTTTAGTTGAGCCTCCTGGGTTAAGTTAGCTAAACTTGCTGAACCCAGATAAACTAGACGTTCAAATCCTAAATCAGCTAGCTCTTGTAGCCGTTCTTCTTGATCAAGAATAGCTTGTCCAGCAAAAACCATATCAGCCACATAAGACTGCTTCTGAGATAAGTCGGTCGCATCATCAAAAATCAAAAGAGCTGCTAGCATCATGCAAGTGAAGCTACCTGTCATGGCAAAACCAGCATCATTGGCAGCTTCTGGCATTAAATAGAGAAAAGAATGATCATCTTGCTGTGCTTTTTTCGCCAGCTCCCCATCTTTGGCACACGTAATGATTAAATGATAACTATTCGGTACCAGTTGATTGATCAGATTAACAGCTGCCACACTTTCTGGACTATTACCACTCCTAGCAAAGGAGACTAATAGTACCGTCTCTTCCTCAGCAAGATAATATTCTGGCGCCGCAACCAGATCCGTTGAAGCAATACTATCAAAGAAATAGCTCTGCCGATTCCCTACCTTATTCAAGTAGGGACAAATAGTATTGCCAACATATTCTGATGTTCCTGCACCTGTAAAAATAACACGAACTCTATTTCCGTTAGCGCTTTCATATGCTGCCTTTAAAAAAGAAACTAGGGATTCTTTTGTTATGTCAAAAGAAGTCATGGTTTCTTGCCACAAAGCTGGTTGTTGCTTGATTTCTTTGGTAGTGATAGCTGCACCAAGAGCTTCCAAAGCTTCCTGCGATTTTGTAAACATGTATTAACCTCCCATTTTTTTAACCGTTGGGGTGATGTTGTACCCTATACCTAAACTGGTCTGCTCTTGCAATACTGAAAGTAAATTCGATCAAAATATTTTTATCGTTATAAGTTTTACGAATAATATGTAAGACAGGATCTCCTTTTTTGATTCCCAAAAGGTCTGCTTCATAGTCCAAGGCAATGCTAGCATAAAACTCTTCTTCTGCTATGCGAATAGTTTCTTGGTAATCCTCTGCAAATAAATCGTACATTGGCTTACGCTTCAAGTGCTCAATGCTTAACCCTTGAAAAAGCTGAGCAGGAATATAGGATCGTTCAAACATCAAAGGCATATCATCTGCAATCCTTAGACGCTCTAATTCAAAAACGTCAGTATCAACATCTATCTCCAAGAGACCAGATAAGTAGGGTGTCACTTGATACTGTTCAAAGGAAAGAATTTCTGTTTTAGGCATTTTTCCCATTTTTTTCATCTGCTCCGTAAAGCTATATGTACTTGATAAATCAGTGGCGGGTTCCTTGATACCAGAAACATAGGTTCCCTTGCCCTGCTTTTTATAAATTAAGCCCCGTAGTTCTAATTCTTTAAGAGCTAGTCTAATCGTGATGCGGCTAACCCCGTAAAGGTCGCTTAGTTCTCGTTCTGACAGTAATTTATCGTTCGCTGTCATGCTTTTTCTGATTTTAGCTTCTAGGGCATCAACAATCTGTAAATAGAGTGGTTGTTCTTTTGGCATCATATTCACCTCTAACTTGTTATAACCACCTAAAGTATATTATAATAATAATTCTTAGTCAAGCAAATATTTAGAAATATTAAAATTTTTTGATCAAAAATAAAAGAAAGAAAACAAAAAGCAAACCTAATCTTTCTTAGGTTTGCTTTTTTAGCATTAATGAGCATTGATTTCTTGGGCAATTTCACGACCAGACAAGTCTGAACCGTAGTAAGTTGGCCAATGTTCTAACTCTTTATGTAATTTTTCTTGGCTATCACCACCCCAATACAAGTGGAAATGCTCTGCTTTTTCAGGAGCAATGGCATGGTCACTGAATTGAACGTATTTGAATTCGCCAGCATCTGCTTCTTTAGCTTCAAACATGAAACGAACCCCACGATTTCCTTTTGGATAAGTCAAGATTTCTTTACCAGCATATTTGTAAGTAAAGGTTTTCTTTTCACCATTTCTCACAAATGTCATGGTGTTTTTCTTACCATTAATGTTGATTTGCTCCACATCAGTTTTGTAACCAGTAGTGTAGTAATCTTTGTATTCAGCTGCTGTCATTTTACCTTTAGATTTTTTAGCCTTGTAATCCCAAACTTGGTCTAAAGTGCCATCTTGAAGGTATGGGTAAACAGACTGCCAGTTACCAGACCAGTCAGATAATTTACGGTCTTTGACGTCTTTATCTTTGAAGTAACCATTATACACTGTCTTAGTGGTATCTTCTTCTGGAAGGATTTCTTTACCGGCAACATCAGTCGTCAAGCGTAATGTTTCAAGGTTTTTGCGCATGACTGTAAAGTAATCTTCGCCTGCTTTCATTTCTTTTTCTGTTAAGCCTTCAAGAGGACTAAGAACAGCTGTTTTAACTCCTGCTTCCTTAGCTAACGTTTTAGCTACCTTATTTGAAGCATTTTCCTCAAAATAAATGTATTTTACGCCATATTTCTTAACGTATTTTGATAAAGCTGCAATACGTTTTGCTGATGGTTCTGCATCTGGTGTGACACCATTAATCGCAATTTGGTTCAAGCCATAGTCAAGTGCCATGTAGCCAAAAGCAGCATGTTGAGTGACAAAGCTCTTTTGTTTCGCATCTGAAAGGGCTGTTGTGTAGTCCTTGTCAAGGTCTTTTAGTTTTTCAATATAAGCCGCTGCATTCGCTTTAAAGTCATCAGCTTTTTCTGGATAAGCTTTTGAAAGACTGTCGCGAATATTTTCAACAACCGTAATGCTACGGTATGGTGACAACCAGACATGTGGGTCAAAGGCATGGCTGTGTTCTTCTTCGCCATGTTCGTCATGACCATGCTCTTTATCAGCATCCTCATGGTCATGGCCGTGTTCATGGTCATGACCAGCACCTGCTACAAGTAGCATGTTCCCAGTTCCTTTAACAATGGTTACTTTTTTAGATTTCAATGATTTTTTAACATCAGAAATCCATGTTTCCATATTGTCATCCATATAAACGAACGCATCTGCATCTTGAATTTTTTTAATGTCTTTGGTTGACGGTTCAAAATCATGAGGCTCTGTTCCTGCCTTCATTAATAGTGACACATCGCCATCATTACCAATAACACCTTTTGTAAATTCGTAGACAGGGTAGAAAGTTGTGACAACCTTAACTTTACCCTCTGCTAACACTTGTTTTGCTTGGCTAAGTTGCCAAGCAAAAAACACACCGATTAAACTAATCATTAAAAGAATTTTCTTCTTCATGATTCCTCCTTTGTAATTAACTGGTTAAAAATCGACCAGTTAAGTATAACACACTCTCATCGTTTTTCCAAGTTTTTGATGTTTTTAATCTTATCATTCATGGAGAAAAGTAGAAAAAGGCTGAGCTCTTCTGCTCAACCCTGGACTTGTTTAGTCACTAAGACTGAAACGATTGGTCATTAAATTACTAGCATCAAAGAGAATCTTATTCAGCAAAGCTTGAGTATCTATTTGGATCTCATCGCTCATTTTTTGGTTTTCTTCTTCTAAATCAACTGTTTCGCCTGCTAATAGCTGTGCTTCAACTGCGTGTAATCGAGCATGCCCTTTTGCCATTGTTGCTTCTAAATAATGTTCCAAATCTGTTTCATGATGATTATGGTGAGGATCTGCCAAAGCCGCAATCAAGCGATTGGTCCAATAAAAATTATCGGTAGACACATTTTCGTGAGTGTTGGCAAAATAATCTGGAATAGTCTTCACCTGTGTGAAAAAAGGCACCATGGTATTAAATGGCATTGACCCATAAGCCATCCACTGGATAGCTGCAATTTCTTTAGGTTTATGAGGACGAATTTGCAAAATAGCTGTTTGGCTTGTACGATTAATACCAATAGGACGGAAAGTTTTCTTGCTAACCGGAGTCCCTTCTGAACCATAAGGATCATAAACCGTATCCTGATAGTGACTGCTCAAAACGTATTTAACATCCTCTACGGTAATTTTACGATAAGGTTTTTGGCACCAAGGAAGTGCAAAACTACGTGGATCTTGAACAATTTCTGGATTTAAGAATTTTTGCATGACCCAAGCACGTGGCGTATTATAGTGACGGTCTTTGTCACGTTGGCTACCAAAAGCATAGCGGGGATTAAAATGCTCATGGCTATAGGTTAAATCTAAGTGATACGTGTCAATAAAGTCCTTTAAATCAGCTGAGCAAAGGTAATCTTCAGGATTGTTAAATTCAAAATGATCAATGCCAAATTGATTGGGATTGGTGACATAAGTATCATCTGGCACCCGTCTTGCAATCCAGTGATGACCACCAATCGTTTCCAGCCACCAAATGTCATGTTCATCTGAAAAAGCCACACCATTTGACTCGTAAGTTCCATATTCTTCTAAAATGGCACCAAGGCGCAAAACCCCTTCACGCGCAGAACGGATATAAGGGAGCACTAAGGTTACCATGTCCTCCTCACCAATACCAGAAGCTACTAGAGGATCTGCCCCTAAAACACGAGAATTGGTAGTGATGGTTTCAGTTGCTGACATGGCCACATTAGCCTCGTTCACACCAGCTTCTGCCCAGATACCATCTTTACCAAGCGCATCAGGAACAGACGTGTAAGTCATGGGATTGTCCGGTAATTCCATTTCAAAGGAAGATTGCATCGAACGGTAATGTCTAGGCTGATCTTCTGCTTTAACCACGACCATTTTTTTAGGAGTGAAATCTCCATTTTGGGAATCTTCGGTCCGGGCAATCATAGTTGAGCCGTCATAAGATACTCTTTTTCCAACAAGAATAGTGGTGCAGGCCATAATAAGTCTCCTTTACAAACGATATATCTCTTTTATCATACCACAGAATATTAGACACTTCAAAAAAACAATGGAAAACAACTTTTAGAAAATGCAAAATCGCATGAACCTTTCTTCATGCGATAGTAGTGATTATAAGTCATCTGCAATTTTATTAATTTTGCGTAGCCGATGATTGACCCCACTCTTAGTAATGGGGAAATCAAGAGCATCAGCCACTTGCTGAATCGAATAGTCTGGATGTTTAACCCGAAGTTGTGCTACCTGTTGTAATTCAATTGGTAAACTTTCTAAACCAATTGTATCCATAATCTTAATAATGTTATTAATGGTTTTCATGCTAGCACTGATGGTCTTTGCTATATTAGCTGTCTCTACATTATTGGCTCGATTAATGTCATTGCGGGCTTCGCGCAACACCTTAATCCCTTCAAACTCTTCTTTACAAGTCATCGCACCGACAATTATCAAGAAATCCATGATATCTTCTGCCTTTTGTAGGTAGGTCACGGCACCACTCTTATGCTCGATGGTTTTAGCATCCAGCATGAATTTTTGCATCAACTGAGCTAAATCCTGCGCGTGATCAAGGTAGACAGAATACATTTCTAGCTGGTACTTGCCTGACTCGGGATCTCTGATACTTCCTGACGCTAAAAAAGAGCCTTTGAGATAGGAACGACCAGCATCATCATTCAATAAGATTTGAGGTTCAATGCCTGTTTCCAAACCAAAAAATGAATCAGCCAGCTTTAAGTCAGCTAAAATAGTGTCAACGCCTTGCTCCACATAGACGGTATATACACGATTTTTGCGAAGATTTGTCTTCTGATGATACCTGATTTCTGGCACAATGGCATAATCATCTTCAATCAGCGAGTAAATGTAGCGAGCGATTTTAGCATTTTCAGTTGTAATAGACAAATGAAGCCCTTGATTGACCAAACCCAAACTACCTGATAATTTGATGATAGCTGCCAGCTCATTTTTATCTGCAGTGGATAAATGAATTAATTCTTCTTTAACTTTAGTTGTGAAACTCATGGTTTAGCAATCCTCACTAAGTTCATCAATTCTTCAACCACCAGGTTACCATCATGAAAGGCTCCGCCATTCTCCAATCGTAAAAAATGAGAAGAAATCACCCGTTTAGCAGACTGACACAGCCCAGCAAAATCGTGATCAACCTGAACAAGGTACTCATCAAATTTGTTAGAATTCATATAAGCTTGAGGGACTTTAGCCACATTTACCAATACTGTATCAATAAGATCTGTTCCCAAATGCTGATTTAGAACAGCCACGTGATCAGCATCCGAAAATTGTTCAGTCTCTCCATATTGGGTCATGATGTTGCAAATATAAACGATTTCAGCTTTGGTTTGACGCAGGGCTTCTTTAATTTCTGGAATCACCAAATTAGGTAGAATGGATGTAAAAAGAGAACCTGGCCCCAAAACAATCATATCGCTTTCTAAGATGGTATCAACCACCTTACGACTGGCTTGAGGTTTTTGGTCATTATAGGTATTGGTCACATAAACGTGATCAATCATCCCTTGGTATTTGGCAATGGAGCTTTCACCTGCTACTTCGTGTCCGTCTTTAAAAACCGCATGAAGGGTCAAAGCTTGCTCGCTAGAGGGGTAAATTTTACCTGTGATGTGAAAAAATTTGGTTAAAATCTGAACAGCATTGTAGGTTGACCCCTGCATTTCAGAAATACCAGCAATAATCAAATTCCCCAGAGGATGACCAGCTAGAGCACCATCACGCTCGTTAAAACGATATTGGAAAACTCGCTCATAAAATTTAGGCATGTCACTCATGGCTAACAAGACATTACGCAAATCACCTGGAGGGGTTAATTGCATGGCATTACGAAGTTCTCCTGAGGAGCCTCCATCGTCAGCAACGGTCACAACAGCAGTAATATCAACAGCTTCTTTCCGAAGACTTTTTAAGATAACGGGAATCCCAGTCCCCCCACCTATCACAGTAATTTTAGGATTTTTCATGAACGATTTACCGTTTCCTTACGACGATTTTTATCACGATGGCTTTCATTAACTGACCAGTCTTCAGCTAAACTTTCAGCTAAGCGATGCGCAAAAGCAACACTTCGATGCTGGCCACCAGTACAGCCAATAGCCACCGTCAAGACCGATTTTCCTTCCTTTTGATAAGCCGGCAAAATGGGTACAATAAGGTTTAACAAATGCTTGTAAAACTCTTCTGATTCAGGGTGAGCCATGACATAGTCATAAACCTCTTGATCTAGACCTGTTTTTTCTCGCAAACTCACTTGGTAATAAGGATTGGGTAAAAAGCGAACATCAAAGACCAAGTCTGCGTCTAAAGGTAAACCATATTTAAACCCAAAGCTCATGACTTCCATCCGAAAAGAAGCTTGATTAGAATCTCCTGCGAACTGATCTGAAATAACTTTACGCAGCTGTCTAGGCGTTAATTCTGTAGTGTTGACCACATTTTGGCTCATACTTTTCAAAGGAGATAAGAGTTCTCTTTCCAAACGGATGCCATCAAGCACACGGCCATCGGACGCGAGCGGGTGGCTTCGTCTGGTTTCTTTATAGCGAGAAACCAATTCCCCATCTGTCGCATCTAAAAACAGAATACGACAGTCAATATGCTCATTCGTTTCTATACTATCTAAGACAGAGGTGATTTCTTTAAAAAAGAGACGACTTCTCATGTCCACAACCAGAGCTACCCTGCGATCTTCATTGGTTTGTTCGATTAACTCTAAAAATTTCGGAACTAGGGCTGGTGGCATGTTGTCAATGGTAAAATAACCAAGGTCTTCAAATGACTGAATGGCAACGGTTTTCCCTGCACCGCTCATTCCTGTCACAATGACCAAATTAATTTGTGTATCTGGCATCTGCATCTTCCCTTTCTTTATTGGCACGATTACCTTTTATTATACCACATAAGGTGACCTCCCAAAACGTTTAAAACGATAAGGAGTATTCTATCTTGTTTGATAGAAAAAATTTTGTTGGTAGACACATGGCTAAAGGTTCTCTTCTGAAGAGGTAACGTCTTCACGAGATTGCCGAGCTAATTGTTTGGTAATTGAAATGAGAATATCTGTTTGTAGCTTTTGAATCTGCATCAAATCAAACTGATCTTGTAATACCAAGTGATCAAGCTTGGTGTGCAACAAGCGGATGCCTTCTTCAGATGCTTTGTTGACATCATAGTCATTTTTAGCTTGTAAACGGTCATATTCAGAAGCCCGATTCTGACTCATCATAATAAGCGGAGCTGGAATGGCCGCAAGGGTGGATAAAGCAAGATTCAGTAAAATAAAAGGGTAATGATCAAACGCCAAACCAAAGGGACTAATCTCATTAAAGAGCATCCACATAGCCATAAAAATAACAAAGGAAATAATAAAGGTCCACGTTCCTCCAAAATGAGCCACCTGATCAGCTAGCCGTTGTCCAAACGTAATTTGGCTGTCTAAGGCCTCTTGGACATTTAAAATATGGTCTTTTTGTTTTTTAGAAACATCATAAACCATGTCTCGAATGCTATCGTTTTTTTAATTTAGCGCTTGTCATCATGTCATTAAGGTAACGCGAGCGGTAATCAGCTAAATGCTCTTGGCTAATAAAATCAGAAGGTCCCAGTTTGGGGTAGTCAGCTATGATGAGTTCTTGCAAAGGCTGGTCTAATTCAAAGAGAAAGACGCCTTCTGAAATAAGATAGTTTTTGGCATCAATAGCATCTTTTACCCATTTTTTATTTGTCATATGCTTCCTCCTTTTCTCCTTTCTAAAAGAAATCAGCACCTCTTTTAGAAAGCAAGGTAACCTAGTAATCACAAGCTTTATTTATCTCTGAAATCATTTCTAATGATTGCTCTTGTAACATTGCCCTTGGAGATTATGTGCCTTCTAACTTAAAGATTTCTTAACGCCACTTTAGAATAGGAAATACTTTCATGATCACTACTTGTAGGTGTATCAATTGTGACGTGTTTTATTTTTTTCAAGCCTTTTTAGCAACCAAAAAGCCCATGGGGTCATGGGCTTTTACGACAATTAAGGTTTAATGCGGTGTAACATACGTGGGAATGGGATAGCTTCACGGATATGCTTGGTACCAGCTACAAAGGTAACCATACGTTCCAAGCCAAGTCCAAAACCACAGTGAGGAACCGAACCATATTTACGAAGGTCAAGATAGAAAGCATAGTCATCTGGGTTCAGACCTTCTTCTTCGATTTTAGCTAATAGTTTGTTGTAATCTGTCTCACGTTCTGAGCCGCCGATGATTTCACCGTAGCCTTCTGGAGCCAATAAGTCAGCACAAAGCACGCGCTCCTCATTGCCAGGAACAGGCTTCATGTAGAAGGCTTTAAAGCTAGCTGGATAGTTAACGACAAAGGTTGGCACACCAAAGTAGTTTGAAATCCAAGTTTCATGAGGTGAACCAAAGTCATCACCATGTTGGATAGCTTCGTAATCAGCGTCCTCATCAGAAGCATGCTCTTGTAACAGGCTGATGGCATCATCATAAGCTACACGTTTGAAAGGCTCAGCAATGTATTTTTTCAAGAGATCTGTGTCACGCTCTAAGGTTTCCAAGGCTTGTGGTGCACGATCAAGAACTCCTTGAATCATCGCTTTGACATAAGCTTCTTGTAGATCCAGTGATTCCTCATGTGACAAGAATGGGTACTCAGCATCCATCATCCAAAATTCAGTCAAGTGGCGGCGTGTTTTGGATTTTTCAGCACGGAAAACAGGACCAAAGTCAAAGACACGACCAAGTGCCATCATTCCCGCTTCAAGGTATAATTGACCAGATTGGCTAAGGAAAGCTGGATTTCCAAAATAATCCGTTTCAAAGAGTTCTGTGGTATTTTCTGCAGCATTTCCTGATAGAATCGGACTATCAAATTTAATGAAGCCATTTTGGTCAAAGAATTCGTATGACGCGTAGATAATGGCATTACGAATTTGCATAATAGCAGCCTGACGACGGGAACGTAACCACAAGTGACGATTGTCCATCAAAAAGTCTGTTCCGTGTTCTTTTGGTGTGATTGGGTAGTCTTGTGACTCACCGATGACCTCAATATCTGTCACATCAAGCTCGTAACCAAATTTTGAACGCTCATCTTCTTTGACAATCCCTTTAACAAAAACAGAGGTTTCTTGACTTAAACGTTTGATAGTATCAAATTTAGCAGCTCCTTCTTCCTCGCCAAAACGCTCAATAAAGTTTGGTTTAAAGGCAACAGCCTGGAAAAAAGCAGAGCCATCACGTAATTGAAGAAAGGCAATTTTTCCTTTACCTGATTTATTGGCAACCCAAGCCCCAATGGTTACTTCTTGTCCTACATAATCTTTTACATCACTAATGGAAACGTATTTTTTAGTCATTCTATCATCTCTCTTTTCTATAAATTACTTGTACCATTTAATTCGTTACTGTGCGACGTTCCATAAAGACCGTCAACCGTCTCACAGCTTCTTTTAAAGTCTCTAAATCAGTAGCATAGCTCAACCGAATATTCTCAGGCGCTCCAAATCCTTCACCACTGACGACAGCCAGACCAACCTCTTCTAAGATAGCATCTGTAAAGGCTGTTACATTTGTAAAACCTGTCATTGTCATAGCTTTCTTGACATTTGGGAAGAAGTAAAAGGCTCCTTGAGGTTTCATCACCTCAAATCCTGGCACCTGATTTAAAAGTGGGTAAATAGTATTTAGACGTTCTTCAAAGGCCAACCGCATGCCTTCCAACGACGACTGATCACCTGCGAAGGCTTCAATAGCCGCATATTGTGAAACCGTTGCTAAATTGGATGTTGTCTGTCCAATAATCTTGCTCATAGCGTCAATAATCTCAGGATCCCCAACAGCAAAACCAACTCGCCATCCTGTCATGGCATAACTTTTAGCCACCCCATTAACTGTAATGGTTTGACGACGAATTGCCTCTGAAAGCGTTGAAATAGGAACAAACTGATTGCCATTATAAACTAAGGAACCATAAATATCATCAGCTAAAATGATAATATCATGTGCCACTGCCCACTCACCAATAGCTCTTAATTCATCAGCTCCATAAATCATCCCAGTCGGATTTGACGGCGAATTAATCAAAACCACTTTGGTTCGATTAGTTCTAGCTGCTTCTAGCTGATCAACCGTAACCTTGAACTGATTTTCTTCTAATCCTTGGATAAAGATTGGCTGTCCTTCTGCCATTTTCACTTGATCTGAATAGGACACCCAGTAAGGCGTTGGAATTAAAACTTGGTCTCCAGGATTTAAAACAGCCATAAAGAAAGCGTAAAGGATAAACTTAGCACCTGTCCCTGCCACAATTTCATTGGCAGCTAAAGGATAGCCATATTGATTCTCCATGTAAGTAGCGATGGCAGCCTTTAATTCTGGGAGTCCTGAAGCAACGGTGTAAAAGCTAGCTTTTCCATTTCGAATGGATTCAATAGCTTTATCTTGGATATTTTTTGGTGTGATAAAGTCAGGCTCGCCTAAAGTTAAACTTAAAATATCGCGTCCCTGAGCTTTTAAAGCCTTGGCTCTAGCACCAGCTGCCAGAGTCACACTTTCTTCCATGTCCAACACACGCCTCGATAGTTTGGTCATCACATCTCCTTTTTCATCAGTCTTCCTGTCTTAACGTCAATCACCACTTTACTCGTCTGTGTTTAGTAGCTATTTCTACTGTAACTCTAAGCCAGCTTTTTCTCTTACCTCATTAAGAAGGGCTTTTCGACATTAACTAACCATTTGAAAAAAAGCCATTGAGAAAGGCTCAACACAGGTCATTAAAAGAGACTAACAAGGGTCGCAAACCAAGGTTTCTAGACCGTTGGTTCGTCACCCTTATCCACGTTAAGGGTCTCTTTCACTATATGATCCTTTCTATTATAGCAGAAAACGAGCCATTTCTACTAGATTATCTGGGAAATTTTGTTGAGAAATCACGAATTCTTGGCCTAAACTATCCCAAATGGCATGACCATAGGACTTGGTAAGTAGGCGACGATCTAATATTAACACAACTGACTTTTGATCTTGTCGACGCATCGTGCGACCGATAGCTTGTTTTAATCGTAAAATAGCCATCGGAAGAAAATAGTCTTTGAAAGGATTCTTTCCTTTTCCTAATAGATAATGACCCATTTTTTTCACAAAAAGATCTTCCGGATGATCAAATGGTAAACGAGTGATTACAGTTATCATCCGATTAGCCATGACAAAATCCACTCCCTCCCAAAAAGAGCCTAACCCCAGTAAAATCGACTGTTCTCCTCTATCAAAACGCTTTTTAATATTATAAGCTGTTCCATTCTTCTCCTGTGCTAAGTGAGGCACCTGCCATTGGTCTAAACAATCCGAAACCATCAGCAAGTGTTTTTTAGCGTTAAAAAGCACCAAAATAGGATAACACTCTTGCTTCAAGGTTTCAATTCGTTTCGCAATGGCTTCCACATAGGTTTGGTCACTGACTTCTGTCACAATAGGCATGTCTTGATCAACAAGCACCAACTGGTCTTCCTTTTTATCCGTTGTAATAACATGATAGAGATACTCTTCAAAACCTAATAAGTCAGCTAAGGTAACTTCTGGGCTAATGGTTAAGGTGGCAGATACAAAATAGGTTTTCACCGTTTCTGGTAAGAATTGTCGGAAACGGATAAATTCTTTACTAGCACTGTTCAGATAAGTCACGCGCTTATCCTCTTGTTTGTCACTGCTTAACCAGTAGTCATCAGTAGCAACGGCAAAAAAAGCCTGCAAATCCTGATAATCAGCTCTGGGCAATTCTTTTGCATAGCCAGCAATACGGGACCAATCAGGCGTTTTTTGTTCCCCTTGATTCTGATAAAAATCACTTGATAGCTGTCCTAACTCAAACACAAGGCTTTCTAACAGGCGTTTTTCTAAAAGAGGTAGGGGAGTGCCTAACTTGACCTGTAATGATTGTAACAGATAACTAAGGTTCAACTGGTGACGAGATAGTTGATCCAACTGCAACATTAATTTTTGAGCCTCATCAAATACTAAAACCTTGTTTTTAGCAAAGTCTTTATCATCTTGAACCCGATGTAAAAAGTAAGCATGATTGGTAATAACTACTCGAGCTTTTTGGGCTTTAACATAACTGTTTTGCCAAAAATCATAGTCATAAAAATCAGAAGATTGACTCAGGATTCCATCATGTTTAAGCTGGTCAAAATAAGCAGCAAAGCGTTGCTTTTGTTTAATCTCATCAAGGTCCCCAGTTTTTGTTTCCAATAGCCAAATCAGTAACTGCATTTTATACCGATTCACCAAGCGGTTTTGGTCCTCTTGTTCCAAACTCTCTGCAAAGGCCTCTAATTTAAGGTAATTCGCAGGGCCTTTTAAACTATGGCAAGTGATGTGAAACCGTTCTTGAATAGCTGCTATTTCATTAGCCATTAATTGTTCCTGTAATATCTTGGTCGGGACACTAACAATAATTTGGTTCTGGTCTTCTTGGGCTAAAAGAGGCAACAAATAGCCATAGGTTTTTCCAATACCGGTCTGGGCTTCGATAAAACTCGCCTGCCTTTGATGATAATCGGCTTCAATCAGTTGAGCAAAGCTAGCTTGTTTAGAGCGCTCTTCTAATCCCAAAAGTGCCATATTGATAGCAAACTGCTTCGATAATTGATATGGAGATGATTGCCCTTTTGGGTGCTTAGGCAATAGCATCTTACCAAGATGAACATACGTTCTCGGATCATAGGGCTTGGCTTGATTCAACCCCTGTTCAATGACCATCGCCGTTTCAAACAAAAGACTATCAGCATAAGGCAGCAGACTCTCCAAGCATTCTTTTGGGAGGCTTTCAATTTTCTGCAAAAGCTTAATAAATAAGGCCGCCGTGGCTCTAGCATCTGCAATAGCTGTATGCGCTTCTTCCAGTTCCAGACCCAATTCAGCTGACAAATGGCCAAGGGTATACTTTTCAAGACTAGGGTAAAAAATCTGAGCCAATTCGACAGTGTCTACCCGAGGTGTCAATAGCTCATAGCCTTCAAAAAAGAGAGCTTCAGCTAATAAATTAGCATCGAACTTAACATTATGGGCCACAAAAACACAATCACTAATTAACTCATAAATGGTTTTAGCAACCTGTGAAAACTCGGGAGCTTGAGCTAACTGGGCATCTGTAATTCCTGTCAAAGCCTTAATATGATCGGATAAGGGCTCATGGGGATTAATATCTGTCTGGTAAGTTTCGACAACTTCTTTTCCCTCAATAATGACAATCCCCACCTGGATAATAGCTGCGGTTGCTCCTGCGTTAGTTGCTTCCAAATCAACAACCGCATATTTTCTCGTCATTTCATTACTCATAGTACTCCTATTATACCATGTTTTCAAAAGAGCGTTCGGCTGAACGAGGCATTTCGCCGTCCATTAATTCCTTTTAACAGCGAATCACATCTAGGCGTGGTATAATATCACAAAGGGTATCTTTTAAACGATACGCCTTAGCTCATTTTTCTGATAGAATATGGCAAATGAAACTGTTTGACTTAACCTAATAACCAAAGACACATTAGAAAGGACATCACGTTTAAAATGACTCAGCATATGACACCTATTACAATAACGAATCCCGTTGCAGAGGAAAATACTTACCTACTGGTAACTGACCAAGGCATTTTGGTGGTCGATCCTGGTAGCAATGGTAAGGCTATTATTGACCGTATCAAAGAATTAAATAAACCACTTGCGGCTATTTTGCTGACGCATACCCATTATGATCATATCATGAGTTTGGAGGCGGTTAGGAAAGCATTTGGCCAGCCACCTGTCTATGTAGCTAACGAAGAAGCCACTTGGCTTTACACTCCTGAGATGAACCTTTCTGGGCTGATTCGTCACGCAGATCTTCCTGATATTATCTGCCAACCTGCTGAAGAGATTTTTCAATACCACACCACTTATGACATCGCAGATTGTCAATTCATTGTGGTTCCAACACCTGGACACTCAGCTGGAGGTGTTTCTTTTATCTTTCCTGAGGAAGCATTCGTCATTAGTGGTGATGCCTTATTCCGAGAAAGCATTGGTAGAACAGACCTGCCAACGGGGAACTTTGAGCAGTTGATTGATAGCATTAACACTCAATTGTTCAGCCTTCCTAATCATTATCAGGTCTACCCTGGACATGGCCCTTCAACCACTATTAGCCATGAAAAAAATGCCAACCCCTTCTTCCACTAATGCGAAAGAAAAGTAGCTTTCGTTAGACATCTATTTTAGCAATCAGCCGTCGTTTTACGACTGCTGATTTTTTCGTTAGCCATATCAAAAAAGAACTTCTGATCACTTCAGAAGTTCTGATGGTTTAGAATTTCAAATAACGTCTCATGGAAAGAACTGAACCAAGCGAACCGATGATAACACCGATGACAAACAAAGCCCCAATCAAACCATAAACATAAGGATTGATAGGATACAGTGATAGATTGTTCACTTGTAATTCTGGCATGAAGTGCTTATAGGCAAAGTCATAACCATAATAAATAAGTAAGGCTGGCAAAATAGCTCCTAGTAAGCCGACCCAAGCCCCTTCAAAGAAGAATGGACCACGGATATAAGAATTCTTAGCCCCTACTAAACGCATGATTTCAATGTCACGTTGACGAGACATGATGGTCATCCGAACGGTATTAGAAATAAGGAAGATGGCTACAAATAAGAGCAAGGCAGTCCCAATCAGTCCCCAAGTTTGAATCATTTTGGAGAACTTAAAGAGTTTGTCAGAGTTGATGCCTCCGTAATCAGCATCCTCTACCCCTTCAATAGCCTTGATTTGTTTGGTCACCCCTTTTACCTGCTTGGCTGTCTTGGTTTCAACAATGTAGATATCTTGTAGAGGATTAGTGTCCTCATCATACATGTCCCAAACATCACCTAACGTATCTTGTAATTTTTTCAATTGCTCATCTTTACTTGAAAAGGTGATTTTTTGAACCCCTTTCAGTTGAGCGATTTGGTCATAGACCTTATGGTAATTCTCATTATCAACCTGTTCACCGGCGGTATTTTGCACCACTTTAGCAGCATCGGTTGAATCAACTTGAAGGTAGGTATTAATTTGGATATTGTTTTCAACACCCGAAGCAACCCGCTGAATATTTAGTAGGGTGGCTGCGAAAACCCCAACCAATGTCAAGGTGACAGTGACCATACTAACAGAAGCAAAGGTCATCCAAAAGTTACGTTTAAGGTTTTTAATGGATTCCCAAATATGACGGAAAAAGTATCTAATCATCGTAACCGTAATCTCCTTCCATTTCATCACGGACCACACGACCATCTTCAATGGCAATCACACGGTGGCGTAAGGTGTTTACAATGTGACTATTGTGAGTGGCCATCAAGATTGTTGTCCCTTGAAGGTTAATACGTTCAAGCAACTGCATGATTTCCCAAGAAATTTCAGGGTCTAAGTTACCAGTCGGCTCATCAGCAATCAACAGCTTGGGATTATTAACAATGGCGCGTGCAATTGCGACACGCTGCTGCTCCCCACCAGATAACTGGTTAGGGAAAGATCTCATCTTGTGTTTCAAACCAACTAAATCGAGAACTTCTGGGACGCGTTTTTTAATATGGCGGCGCTTTTCTCCAATAACTTCCATGGCATAAGCAACGTTTTCAAACACCGTTTTCTTTGGAAGTAACTTGTAGTCTTGGAAAACTACCCCTATATGACGGCGTAGGATAGGAACGTCTCGAGATTTAAGCTTGGTCAAATCAAACTCACCGACGTACAGCTTACCTGAACTTAATTTTTCTTCCCGGTAAAGGAGCTTGATAAAGGTTGATTTCCCTGCTCCTGACGGACCAACCAGGTAAACAAATTCACCTTGGTTAACAGAAACATTAATGTCTCTAAGGGCGGTCGTTGAGCGGCGGTATTTCTTTGAAACACCTTTCATTTCAATTAATGCCATCTTATTCTTCTTTCTTTACAATAATCGTTAGCGCATAGCCTTTAGTCATCACTCATGCGCCACTTAAGGTAAGCGTCGATAAAGCCCTCGATATCACCGTCCATGACCTTATCCACTTGGGCCACCTCATAGTTTGTTCGGTGATCCTTAACCATGGTATAAGGGGTGAAAACGTAGGAACGAATCTGGCTCCCCCAAGTGATTTCTTTTTTATCCCCTTTAAGGGCGTTGACCTCAGCAGCTTTTTTCTCCTGCTCTAATTGATAGAGTTTGGCCTGCAACATTTTCATGGCACGGTCTCTATTTCCGTATTGAGTACGGTCAACCGTTGAGGCCACAACAATGCCTGTTGGAATATGGGTCAAACGCACCCCAGTTGATACCTTATTGACGTTCTGACCACCAGCACCGCCTGAACGGAAGGTATCCATTTTAATGTCATCATCACGGATGTCCACTTCAATGGTGTCATCTAATTCTGGCATAACCTCCACAGATACAAAAGACGTGTGGCGGCGTTTGGCCGAATCAAATGGTGAAATCCGAACTAGACGGTGGACACCCATTTCGGATTTTAAAAAGCCATAAGCATTTGGTCCCTCAAAAGAAAGGGTGACCGACTTAATACCAGCTTCATCTCCTGCCTGATAATCCAAGGTTTCTACCTTAAAACCTTTGGCATTCCCAAAGCGCGTGTACATGCGAAAGAGCATGTCTGCCCAGTCCTGAGCCTCAGTACCACCTGACCCTGGATGAATCTCTAAAATGGCATTGTTATGGTCATAAGGCTCTGATAAGAGC
Organism: Streptococcus sp. F2; assembly: GCF_056500955.1. Classification (NCBI taxonomy): domain Bacteria; kingdom Bacillati; phylum Bacillota; class Bacilli; order Lactobacillales; family Streptococcaceae; genus Streptococcus; species Streptococcus sp. F2. The sequence goes on along the minus strand of NZ_JBWKAI010000016.1, from coordinate 28,036 downwards.
AAGGTCATCTCATAACTCGCCAAAATCTGACCTAATGTCTCTAAGCTAGCCTCCAAGTCGTCCTTGACACTGTCATCTTCTTCAAGCATTTCTAAGTACAATTCTGTCTCATCAGAGAGTTCTTGCATATTGTGGAAGGTCTCGTAGGTAGACTTCAACTCATTCAGTTTTTGTGAGGTTTTTTGAGCTGCGATATTGTCATTCCAAAAATCAGGCTCTGTCATTTGATGCTCCAAAAGAGCAATCTCTTCTTCTAGACCCTCTAAGTCAAAGAGACCTCCTGAAGCTAGTCAACTTCTCTTTGTTTTCTACTATTTTTTGGCGCATTTCTGCTATTTCCATATGGATTCCTCTTTCGTTTCATTTCTTTTAAAAGCAGATTCGAGCTTATCAATACGTTCTCGCTATTTGCTTGCTAAACGTTGTTTATTTTATCATAAAATCAAGCCTTCTGCCACTTTGTGAGTAGCCTTTCAAGCTCTTCTTTGGACTCTTCATGCTCTAGAGAAAGGTCCTGCATAAAGGCCAGCATGTCTGGATTAGGCTTTTTGATCAATTCTCCTAGAGCCCAGATAGCTGTCGCTGTGTGAATCGGATTATTGTTCTGATCAATGATTTCCAAAAGTTTTGGAATGGCACTTCGATCATGCGCATTGGCTAGTGCAATAATAGCATTACGCTGAAGAATGTTTTTCCCCCGCCAAGAACCTGCAATCATACCAAAGGTTTTTTTAAACGACTGATTGCTCAATTCCAAAAAAGGCACTAATTCTGGCATAGCTAGTTCTGGATCAATAGGTGATGCCAAGGGATTGTCAATCCCTTTATTATAAGGGCAACAAATTTGGCAAATATCACAGCCATAGATAACCGTTTTGATTTTTTTACGAAACTCGAGTGCCATCATACCCTTATCCTGGGTTTGGAAAGACAAACAACGCCTAGCATTCATAGTGCCATCCCCAATCAAACATGAGGTCGGACAGGCATCTAAACACCGTCTGCAATCTCCACAGTCGTAATCCACAGGTTGATCAGGCTCAATGTCAAGGTTTGTAATCAATTCCCCCAAGTACATATAAGAGCCAAATTCTTTAGAAATGACCAAGCCATTTTTGCCAATGAAGCCAATTCCTGCCCGTCTTGCCACAGCAGTATCGACCAAGGCACCTGTATCTACCATGCCCTTGTATTCAAAGTCAGCCGTTAAGGCTTCAATGCCTTCTGCTAGTCGCTGCAATTTATCTTGCAACACATGATGATAGTCTAGCCCCCAAGAATTAGGTGTGATTTTTCCCCGTTTATAACTTGTTTTTGGAGGTTGGACAGGTAATTTATGGGGATAAGCAACGGCAATGGAAATAATGGTTTTGGCAGAAGCCAGCGATAATTTTGGCTTAATTCTCTCCTCAATCACCTTGTGTTCAAAGCCAGTCGTGCGCCCCTCTTCGACACCAAGGCGCAAGGATTTCTCTAAATAAGAAAAATCATCTGCGGTGGTAAAGCCGATTTTTGAAATGCCAATTTCCTTAGCCAATGCCTGAATGTCTGCCTTAATGTTCATACTACTATCATAATCGAAATAAGTTAAGACTTCAAGACGAAAGGATGACAATTCAACAAAAGCTTCACCATCAAAAAATTCACCTTAAAAATCCCTACTGTTACAACAAAAAAGGAAGACAAAAGTCCACCTTCTTTGCTTTTAGTTTAGTAAGATCATCACTCAACACAAAAGAGACTTATGTTCTCCACATTTTCCTTACTTGATAGGAAAGTCCTGTTAAGGCTTGGCTCTTGTCTCAAAAGAACCTTAAACAAGGCTTAATACTCATCAAAATGGTGGTAGAGGTAATGCAGGTCTTCAATTTCTTTGAGGAGTTCCTTGCCATTATCTGTCTGTTTGACCAAGGTGCGTTCGGCCACTTCTTCGACCAATCGTTTGATAAAAATAATGTCACATTCTCCATTTAAAACAGCTTCCACTGATGAAAAGGGGTTATGAGCCACCAACTCTAAGCCGTAACTGTTGGAAATTAAGGTATAGCCTGCGATACCAGTTTTTTTCTGGTAACCTTTTGCCAATCCACCATCAATAATAATCATTTTCCCACCAGCTTTAATCGGAATCTCACCACTCTTTTCCTGGACAGGCGTGTGCCCATTGACAATATGCCCTGTTTCATCCAAGGTAAATTCAGCCAAAAGACGTTGGCAGATGCCTTCTTTTTCCCTTAAGTGATAATAAGGATTTTTCTTTTCTTTATGAGTTTCCTTATCCTCGATATAATAACGTTCGAAAGTGGTCATGCGCTGCTTGCCAAATAGAGAAGAACCTTCTCCACACCACAAATACCAAAACAAATCGGTCGCAAAATCGTCCTGAATATCAGGGTGTTGGTAGGCTTGCCTCACTTTTTCTTCGTAAAAATCCATCAGGGTTTTGCCAGATAGAAAGTGTCCCTGCAGGCAAATGGATTTAAAATCACCGTTGGAATGCATGGGGATACAACCGTGATAAAGCAAATGATTATTGGAAATATGATAGATAGCACCTTTCGAAAAGAGGAATTCTATGTGATGACGCAGGCGGTCTGATTGTTGGAAACGCTCAAGCAAATCATCCAATAAGTCCTCTTCTTCTGTGGTTAGGCTTCCAGGAGCTTGCCAGTCCACCATGTCAAAAGGAAAATCAGTTAGTGGGTAGGTTTTCTCACCCACCAGCATTTCCTTACTTTCTGGTCGAATGCGGTCTAAGGCGCTCGACGCCATCATCTCAAATTCAGGCCGACGGTGAATCAATTGATGTTCCAACTTGAATTGTAGTAAAGCTGTAGCCTGCTGTAAACAATTCAACACCCGCTCGTCTTGTTCTGAAATCACATCCCCATCCAAAATAGGCTGAAAAACGACCTTAGGGGTAAAGTAGGTTTGGCTATAATCAATCAAGCGACGAAGGTTAATTCCGTAGCGGTCTTCAATGAGCTCAATGCTATTGTACCTCGCTGCAATCCGAATCACATTGACCATGCAAATCATCGACCCAGAAACTGCCCCCATCCAGGTGATGTCGTGGTTGCCCCACTGAATATCAATATGCTGAAAAGTCATGAGCCGATCCAAAATCAAGTCTGGGTATTTCCCGCGGTCAAAAATATCTCCCACCACATGCAAATGATCAATGGCTAATTGCTGAATCAAGGTCGCAAAAGCAATAAAGAGATTTTCCAACTGCTTGAGTTCAATCACTTTACCAATAATTGCTGAATAATAATTTTCTTTATTTTTATCAGGTTGGCCTTCCGTCAACAATTCTTCCATGATATAGGCATAATCTTTGGGTAACAATTTTCTAACTTTAGAGCGAGTATACTTACCTCCGATGTACTTAACCAACTGCAATAAGTCGGGTAGAAAGCCGGTTAATTCTTCTTGCAATGCTTGTTCCGACAACAAGGTATTAGCATTGATTTTTTCAGCAGGGTAGTAAATGTACTGACAAAGCAGGTCAATGGTCCCAGGGTCTTTGTCGGGAAAACATTCCTGTAATTTCTTTTTGATGGATCCAGAACCATTTCGCAAGAGGTAATCAAAGGCCTCATATTCGCCATGAAGATCACTCAGAAAATGCTCAGTTCCTTTGGGCAAATGGCAAATGGCTTCTAGGTTAATCATTTCGGTAGCCAGAGAAGACTTTGTTGGGAATTTTTCTTTCAAGAGACGATAGTACTTTGACATGTTCGGTAACCACTCCTTATCGCTTGTCATCATATCAAGAAGCTAGACATCACTTACAGTGGTCCGGCTAACTACTTTTTCATTGTAAAGGTTATTCATCAAAAATGCCAGCAAAAAGTTGAAAGCGCATTCTTTTGCATGAGTCAAAAAGGCCTTGGGAAATAGCATCCAAGGCCTTCCTATCTTAATGTACTTGAGAGTTTCAGAGCAATAACCTTTGCCTTACATGACTAAAACTGCTCAATTGTTGCACAAAGTTGCATAAGGTGATCGATATTAGCATCAGCCTCTTGTTGATCAATCCCGTAACGGTAATCAGTAACAGCAACAACCGTCAGATTAGCAGCTTTCGCGGCCGCAATCCCTTTTTGACTATCTTCGACGACTACTAAGGTTTCTTTTGGTAAACCGAGTGACTGCGCAGCTTTTTCATAAATATCAGGATAAGGCTTGCCACGAGAAACATCATCACGCGCCAAAACAACCTCAAAATAGTCCTTAATATGACTCGTCTCTAAGGCTAATAAAATATCATCACGATTTGAATTAGAAGCTAAGGCTAACTTGATGTTCTTATCTCTCAAAGCTTGGAGACAAGGCCTAACCTCAGTAAACAAGACCTCTGCGTATGGGGGCTTATGCTGTAATTTGTAAGATTCATAAGCTTCAGCGACTGCTTTTGCTTCCTCAGGGGTAAAATGCTCATCTAGCAAGTCCTTCCAGAGTTCTTGAAGATTACCTCCAATAAAATCTTTGGCGCTCAAATGATCAATGGCAATCCCCTTAGCCTGTAAAAAGGCTTCGCGTCGCTGAAAATAGAAGGGCTCTGTATCAAACAATACACCGTCCATATCAAAAATAATTCCTTGAATCATAGCATCCTCCTTTAGATTAGTTTATCACAAGTTTCCAAAACAATCAGCAAAAGCACTAAAAAGAGGATCGCCAAAGGCAAATCCTCTTTTATCATTTAACAACTAATGGAAATAACGACTGCGTGCAGCTTTACAATTGCTTATTATCTAAACCAATGTTTATTCTTCCCCAAATGCAAGACCGCTCCATCAAATGCAAAATAGTGTTTATTTCCCCAAGCATAAGCATGACCTTTTTTAGCCATTTTTTTAGCAGTTTTTCGTTCAAGTTTTAATTGTTTTTCCTGATGCTTAACTTCTCTTTTTACTGCTTTTTGATGGGATTTAGCTGTTAGTTTTAGTTTTTCTTCAGGTTTAGTTGATTGACTCTTCGGAAAATCAACTTGTGACGTAACGGTTACTGTTGTTTTTTGAGTCACTGACTCACCTTGCTCAAAGTTGTTGCCTACAGTACTTCCCTCAGAAGGACGTTCACTTTCTTTAGGAGACTCTTCAGTCGCTTCACCTGAGTCTTGAGAAACATTCAGTTCTGCAGGAGCTGCTTCTGTTACTTCTTTCCAAATAATATCCTCCGTATCTTGTGGGATACCGTTGACTAATTGTGGTGTTACTTGAATCTTAATTGATTTTCCTGACTTATCAGTAGCATAATAAACCAATGTTTTATCTTTAATACCATCATCAACTTTAGTAAGGACGTTTTTGAGATGACCAAGTTCTGTTTCATCTGCTACGTCGTTCTTGGTTAAATCGATACCAGAATAATCATAAGTGAACTTAGACTCCATATCTCTAGATGTGACAGTCAGATAGGTAACTTCTTGATTATTATCCTTTAAGACTTTATGTTCTAAAGTAGTTTTAGCAGATACCGGAATATAAAGCACACTCGCAGAAACAGGATCAAAGGTAATAGTCTGTTTACCATTCATTTGACCAATTTTTTCGTAAAGATTTTGAGAATTGGTCAAAACAATATAGGCATTGGTAAAATCGTTTGTATCATTTATTTTACCGCGATGTCCACTTATAGCATCTCGGTATTCACCATCCCTAGGTCCTCTACCATAATAATATTCGTCACCTCCAAGAGTTAAGGAGTGATTATCACTCATATTATTATTAAAGACAACTAGGAATTTATCGCCATTATCTTCTTGTAACTCATAAGTAATAATGCCTGATTGAGGTTGAGCATTAGTAATAGTCATTTTCTTGAGAATCTCATTTTGGTAATCTGATAAATGCCAAAGGGATTCCGCTTGTCTTAGGCTCAAAAGAGACTTATTAAAGTTTACCGTGTCAGCATTTTTAGTGACCAATGACCAGTCAATTTTGTTCCAGATATCTCCCGAATTGTATGTGTTATGGCGATACATCTGTTTTCCATCATGTGTATCTAGACCTTTAGTTCTCAAGAATTCTTGACCATGTTGTGAGAAATGAATTCCTTGAGCAAGTGCACTCATCGCAGTAGCTAATTCTACCCGATTTTCGATCATTTCATCATCTTCATTTGGATTGAAAGATTTCATTAAATCATGTAGAGTCATACCATCATGTACCTCAACATAGTTTAACTGTTGTGACGCGTCTAAATAATTTCGTTCAAAACCACCTAATAAGCGTTTAGAAACTTCATCGGTATTATTGATGTAACGACTTAATCCGTTATATTCACTCCTTACAGCATCTCTTCCATTAATAAATCCTGGATGTTCTGGACCATTATCATAAGCTGAACCTGCAATACTATCACGGCTCATGTTATCAAAGAAACCATAACCAGGTAAGAGCATAGCATTTTCAATACTTGATGGAAACTCTCCTTTTGACTGATCAAGGTATTTCCCCATAGAGTTCCAACCTTCACCATAGGTCACAATGTTTTTATCAAATTGATCAAGAGCTTCACGCACTTCCATCAAGGTCTTAGTATCTAGGTCACTCATAGCATCGAAACGGAAGCCATCCATACCATACTCTTTAACCCAGTAAATGACCGAGTGAATAATATATTGTCGCATCATCTCTGATGTTGATCTGACTGCATTTCCTACACCAACATCATTATTCATGGCACCATCTGGTTGAACAGCGTACACATATCCTGGTACAGTCCATTCAAAAGGATTTTGTTGACTATCATATAAGTGATTATAGACAACGTCCATAACGACATTAATACCTGCATCATGAAGTCCTTGAACCATTTGTTTCAATTCATCAATACGGTTAGTGGGGTTAGTTGGGTCTGTTGAGTACGAACCTTCGGGAACATTATAATTTTTCGGGTCATAACCCCAGTTTTGCTGATTTTCATGTTTGCCATGAGGTTCAGATTCAGAATATTCTGTATTCTGCTTATCGGTAGATGCTAACTCTGGAACTGTCTGATAATCATAAATCGGCATGACTTGCACATAGTTAACTCCCAGATATTTGAGATAATCTAAGCCAGTCGGAGTTCCAGTATTTGAATTTTTTGTTCCTTTTTCTATAACTCCTAAGAAATTACCTCTATTTTCCTCTTTAATACCCGAATCTTTATCAATCGAGAAATCACGCACGTCAATTTCCATAACGCTCATTTGAGTTTTTGATGTAACACGTTTATTTGTTCCAGGTTTGACAGCTGTTCCTACCTTAGAAGGATTCAAAATTACAGAACGCGAACCATCTTGAACAACAGCTACAGAGTAAGGGTCTTGGGTACGAACAACACGGTTTATGTGTTTAAGATTATTAACGTTACCGCTGATATCGACACCAGCATAGAATTTAGCAATAACATCGTTCTCAGCTTTACCAGTTTTGTTATTAAACTTTTGATACAGTAAAGACAATTTTTTAACTTCCTCAGAATCTGTATCAGTAGCATTCAATAACTCATGAGTGGCTGAATTGCGATATTGATAGTATTCTAGCTTGCCATCTTTTATTACAGCTGATTTTTGAATAAAATAAGCATTTGGAATACTGAGACTATAATCATAGGTCAGACCTTCTGCAGTTACTTTATTTAAAGCCAATAATACTTCATCTGTAATGGAAAAAGTCCATAGACCAACAGTGTTTTTAGTATGGTCTTCTTCATTTGAAACAGTACCTTTGGTCATCTTGAATGACTTGATTAATTTAGCATCTTTTTGGTTACTTTCGTAAAAATTAATTGCAACTTCGTCAGCTGTCGGTGCCCAGAGATTAACTTTCGCATGTTTTCCATCCTCTAAAAGCGTTGCTCCAAGAGCACCCTGGCTACCAACAACTTTGAAACCAGTCTCACTAGTAGGATCAACTTCTCGATCTTTGTATGCAAATTTTTGATCAAACTCTGGACTTTGTACATTTAGATATGGTGAATAGTATTCTGTATCAACATTGTTATTGTCTTTATCCTTATACCAACCATGATAAATGTTAGTATTAGTTGTTGGAGAAGCTACGGCAACCATGTCTTTAGGAGTGACTTTTATACTATCACCATTCGAAGGCCAACTGTTCTGAGTTGTAATGAGGTAATTGAATGAACTTGTTTCAGGTTTTACCTCATATGACCATTCTTTTTTCCCATCTGTACTCATACCACTATTCATCGGCATAAATTTGTAAGGTGCACTACTTCCGTTGTCTAATTCTTTATTACCACTATTCCACACGTAAAGATAATACTGAGATCCATCACCTTCTTTTGGTTTGTAGTAAATCGTTACGGACTTCTTCTCTTCTTTTGAGGCCTCTGTAGCATCTCCTTCTTTTTTTAAGGCTAATACTTTATCTTCTTCTGCATTTTCTTTCTTATGAAAATAAGTTTCTTCACCAACTGCTTCAAGCATTTCTTCTTCAGTCTTTACCTCTGCCACCATTGCTGCTGGTTGACTTGGTTGCACCGCTTCTACCGCCGCTGGTTGCGCTGCCGTGCCCGATGTCTCTTCTGCAGGCGCAGTCGTTGTCAAAGCGGTTCCAGTTCCGTTTGCAACTCCTCCCACTCCATCAGCAAACGCTTGCGTATTCATTACCAGTAAAGAGGCGGCAACTAGGCTAGCTCCAAAAAGCCATTGCTTGCCAGACTTCCACATTCTGTACTTGGTTACCTTTGTTTCAGGACTTGCTTTCCTCATTATTGAGTTTCTCCTCTGTTTTTATTCTTACACCCTTATTATGCAAGCGATTGCAAAATAAGTCAACCATTTCTCGTAAATGATAATACTTTCTTAATTTACAGAAAATCATTCCTTTCTTCTTCCTAAATTTCCATTATTTTCCATTATCTTTCTGCTTTATTAGTGTTATTAATTTCTTCTAGTCGCTTTTCAACTAGGCTTTTGTTAGAATACCAGTATGACACGACTTGCGATAATGAGCGACCTTCACCTAGACCTCAATCACTTTGGACCTTTTGAGCGTGAGACACTTATCGAAGTGCTCAAGCACGAAAAGATTGATCATCTGCATTTAGCAGGGGATATGGCCAACCATTTTTACAAGGACACTGAGCCCTTTCTTGCTGCCTTGGCTCAAGAGGTCACCGTCACCTTTAATCTGGGCAACCACGATATGCTAGATTTGACCGAAGCTGACATTGAAGCGCACGACTTCAAGATTTACTCTATTGCTCCTAAACTCAGTCTTCTTGCTTTTCACGGTTGGTATGACTATGGTTTTTCTGCTGAAAAAGCTGACGCTGATCACCTTACCTTCAAGAACCGTTTCTGGTTTGACCGACGACTAAAACGGCCCTTGACAGATCCTGAACTCACAAACCAGATTTGTCAAGCATTAGAAAAGGCATTGGCTGCGCTTTCTGATCAAACGGTGATTGTAGCCATGCACTTTGTCCCCCACAGCATTTTCACCCTCAAACACCCAAAGGTTAAAGCCTTCAATGCTTTCTTAGGGAGTCCTGCCTTCCATGACATTTTTCGATGTTATGGAGTGAAAGAGGTTGACTTCGGGCATCAACACAAGCGTTTTTCTCCTCAGACCATCGATGGGGTCACCTATCACTCAAGACCACTAGGGTATGCTAAAGAATGGCAGCTCACTCGTGCGTTTATCAGACAAACAACTCTTTTGACTATTAGAGGAAGACGGACCCCTAGCAAAGCCTACTATGCTATTAAAGAATTGAAGGCTTTTAAAGACTACCGCGCGCAGCAGTTAGCAGCCGAATTGAGAGATGCCATGACTATTTTTGACAGTAACGAGATGAAAGGATAGACATATGAATATTAAACGACAAACCCGTTTGGTCAGAATGGGCGCCCCTGTAACCATCTTCATTGGAGACAAGCATAAAGCTGCTCTCTATAATGGCGACAGCCTGGACGTTGACCTTCCAGATGGTCAAACTCAACTTACCATTAAACATAGCAGGCAAACGGCCATAACAGTCAGTGACGAAGATAAGCTACTTCTCAAGGATAACCCTTTAAACCTTCTCTTATTCTGGTCTGGTGTCTTTCTTATTTTAGGAAGTCACGTCTTACTCAGTTTTGATAATCCTTTACTTTTTTACCTGACTCTGGCGGGCTTTATTAGCCTGGCTAGTAGTTATTTCGTTCCCCGATTTCGCTGGGAACACAACTAAACCCAAGTCGATATGACTTGGGTTTTTCTTTTTTAATCGCTAGGTAATAAGTCCTTGGAAAGCAATTTAAAGACGTTTCCAACTTTCTGGTAAAGGTACAAACCAGCTTTTTCAAGTGTTAATTGATCATTAATTCTTTGAAGACCATCATGATAGTTGACGACTGTCCAGAGGTCTTGTTTGTGATCATGAAGAATTTGAAGGTCACTATCGTTACGCACAACCTCGATAGATGCTTCTGAGCGAGCCTTGTCAAAGTCTTCTTGACTGACATTTGGCAATAAGGTGTAAGCATAGGTATCATTAGCTTGCTGATGCCTTTGGCTAATGGTTATAAAGGTTTGTGTGACTAACTCTTTATTTGTTGACCCTTTGTTAATATCAGACCAGCGTCCTGACTGTTCTTGTCGTGAGAACACTAAGGTTGTCGGTTTATCAAAGAGATAGCCGATATTATTCTTGCCATCTTGAGACAATAACAAGACACTTGTGACATGATCTTTTTCAAGGGTGTCATTTGTCAGGCTGACTTCTTGACCATTGACCAATAGACGATAAGGATTTTCTGGATTATCCTTTCGCTGATCAATGGTTGTGCTAACCGCCTGATCTTTGGTGCTATTGATACCAGCTCCTAAGAAGACGATACGGTCATCGAAAATCCCCCAAGCTTTCTTGGCACTGACCGTCCGATCCCAATTCTGAAAATCCATAGCAGCCAAGGCTGTTTTGTCATCCCCTTTGATAGCCCCCACAAATGAAGTTGGGAGGGTGGACATGCCAGCTTTTTCCTTAGCTTTTTCTTTATACTTATCTGTTAGTTTTTTCAAATAGTCATCTGTAACATCTTCTCGGTTGCCTTCAGCCTCTGTTGTGCCTGGCATTTTTAGAGGATTAACAGTTGGCCAATACTTGTCCGAATAATGGGTCAAATCATGATTATAAAGGTAGAACATGCCATCACCTGTGTACCAACCACGTATATTTTCATTATTCATGGCTTCAAAATTAAGGGTCCTATTAGAATGCATGGATAAGGCAAAGCCAAAATCTTTGTCAGTATGGTAATAGGCTAATTTATCCATATTCTGAAACACAGAGAGGTTGGTTGACATCGGTATGGGCTTAATAACCTCATTAGCAAGAACCTGTTCAAACAAATTGATGTCATAGTAGCTAGATAAGCTACTCAACATCGTTTCTTTATCATGGAAAGCCAAAATCGACTTTAATTGACCTTGAATCCTATTCTTGTTTGCCTCAGGCAAGACTTGCGATAACCTTAGAATACCACGTAAAGCTTCTAACGCTGCCATCCTTGACGAAGCATTTTCACGACTGATAGAGCGACCACGACTCATGTCCATTAATTCGCCATGAATCAGCAATGGGAAGAAGGATTTTTCAATCCAGTGCTCTATAACCTCTAATTTTTGTGCGTTTAAGGCCATCGGTGATGCCTGAATCAGCGGGATTAATTGTGACAAGCCATCTATAAGGACGTTCCCGTATGCTCCGGTATAAGCCACATTGGTATGGTCAATGTAAGAGCCGTCTTTATAGAAACCTTCTCCTTTTGAACCATACTTTTGAAACTCAAAGAGTGAATCTAGAGCTTCAATACTTCCTTTCAATTTTGCATCATCTTGCATCAGCAAGGCCTCAATGATTTTCACACGTCCCATGTCCACAAGATTCCCGCCAATGGCCTTAAAAGGATTGACCAAGGTTGAACGAAACTGTTTTGGATTCGGAACAAAATGAGAAATGCTCTTGGTCTGCGCTTTAATGTCGTCTTGGGAAAAATAAGGATAAAGTAACGTCAGCGTATTAACAATGGCTCTCGGGGTCCCAATTTCGTAGTCCCACCAGTTAGCATTGCCTTCGATATCCTTCTGAGGATTATAGTAGTTAAGGTGTAGCCAGGCCAATTTGTCTTTGATTAACCTGATTAAAGTTGTATCTTGATAGTACTTCGAAGCTGGGCTATTGACCTGTTTTGCCATTTCTTCCAAACGTCTGTAAGTCGCAGTCATATGAGATGACTTCCCAAAATCCTTTAAATCTTCCCACAAGTAGGCTTCCTTTTGGTTATTGACAAGACTGTTGAGGTTTTTGGTCACACTGTCATCTAGTTTTTGGTTTAATGCCTGCATAGCAGGGTTCGATGCGTTATAGGAATCTGCCCCCAGAATCATTTGACGCCATTGAGAAATCAAAGCGGTCATTTCACTGTCATCTTTACCTGTTACTTCAAGAGGCAGATCAGCTATTTTTTGACCTTCTTTGGTAAACACTTCTAGCAGCGTGTGCCCTTCTTGCAAAGGTTCTACAGTACCATTATCGATACGCACAATTTGGTTTGCCCCAGCGGCTACCTGATAGATATAGTCAGGTATGGCAAGGAGATGCTTTTTAGACAAAGACAAAGCAATTCGCTCTTCCAATGAATGAGTAACCTCCTTGATAGCACCACTAGGTTTGTCACCCGCTTCTCTTAAGGAAATGTTATCAAAAATCACTTGACCTTGACCAGTTTCGTAAAAGAGCTCTAGTTTAATCTGGTTAACCTTTAATTTAGGGACATAAAGCTTTTCTTGATGTTTCTTCATGGTTCCTGTCGCCATTGGAGAGAGCCACAGACGTTGTTGTTTAGGAGTGCGATCTTTTTGTGTGGTCTCCTCAATAATACGCACAAAGGCTTGCCCTGTCTTGTCCTTTGTTTCAATATCAAAAGAAACCAAGTATTGTTTTTCAGGATTAATAGTAACCGTCTGATGAACACACCCCCTTAACTTCTTGCCTGCTTCATTGGTCATGGTCAATTGCTGTTCAGAGGCATCAATTTGAGGACTACCAACTGTTTGCTTACTATCTTTATAAACTTGCCAACCCTCAGCTGCTTCTTTAGACCAGCCCTTGTCTTTGTCTGTTGAAGTCGTTGAAGCTGGACTAGTTTGATCAAATTGAGGGTTCTTCAGGAGATTTTCACCAGTTAAAGTGACTTGACTCTCGAGATCTAGGGCTACTTCTTTTTCTGTTGTTGTCACCGCTCCATCATTTTGAGATGTCACTTGGTGAGAAAGATCTGTAATTTGTTGCGGTGGCTCTATGTCCTGTGACGTTGGTAAGGCAGTTGTCCCAGATGCATCTTCGTCTGCTAAAACCGTTGGCGACCATAGCAAGCAGGCTAATAGAATGCTAGAACAAATGTAGGGATAGTATTTTCTGTGTTTCATTTGACACCTTCTTCATTTTTGAAGTTAATAATCCTTTGTTAACTTAACGTATGCTGCTGCTCTTTGGGTGATGGTCTCAAATCGCCCTTGACTGGCCAAGCGGTTAAAATCACCACCAATTCCTAGCACTTGTGCCCCAGCAGCCAACCAATCTGTGAGGTTACCTTCGTTGACACCACCTGTCACCATGACCTCTACCTGAGGCAAAGGAGATTTGATTGCCTGGATAAAGGACATGCCAACTGTAGAACCAGGGAAAAGTTTCACCATATCAACACCTGATTCCAGAGCAGTTACCACTTCTGTAACGGTCATACAGCCTGGTAAATAAGGAACACCATAGCGATGACAAAGTCTTGCCACTGACTGATTAAAATGAGGCCCAACAATAAATTGAGCACCAGCTAAAATAGCTTGGCGAGCGGTAATATCATCCAAGATTGTTCCAGCACCAATTAAAACCTCAGTATCTAATTTGAAGCGTTCAGCCAATTGACCGATAACCTCACTGGCAAAGGGGTTAGTATAGGTGACTTCAATTGTCTTAATGCCACCTTCAATACTGGCCAGACTGCAAGCTAAAGCTTCCTCGCTAGACTGTCCTCGTACAACTAGGACAAGCCGATTAGCCTTAAGTTTGGTTAAGATTTCTATTTTTCCCATATCATCACCTCTGGACATCTCGTTGATTAGCTAAGACTGCTTCTACTTGTTGGACCCTGTGATAGAGCTGATCTTCAGCTACTGTACATTTTAGGCTAGCTGTTGCCACAGCAAAATCAAGGTTGCGCTGCTTTTCGTTACCTTCTAACAACTGATAAAGCAAACCTGCCACAAAAGCATCTCCACTTCCAACCCGTTGCAAGACTGGGGTCGTCACTTCACAGGATTCGTAAAACTGCCCATCATAGGCATAAGCCTTGAAATGATTACTGCCTTGGGCATCATTTGAACGCTCCGTATGGTAAATAGCTTGTAACTGATAGCGCTGATAAAGTCCTGCCAGACGTTCTCTAATCGTCGTAGTATTTGCTTTTTTTCTATCAAACATGTCAAAATCGTCACTGTCTAACAGCAAAGGTTCCATGCCAAAAATAATATCCGCGTATTGAGCAAAGTGAGAAAAGAGTCGTTTAGCATCAGCTACCGTAATCATACTAGATCTAAAGTTAAGGTCAAAGGAAATACAAATATCCCTTTTCTTAGCTTCTCTCGCTAGTATCTCAATCAGATCCTGAGTTTTTTTACCCAACGCCAAACTGATTCCACTAAAATGAAAGTGACTAATGCCTTCAAAAATGGCAGCTAAATCAAGACTGTCTTTATCTAAGGCCGAAAAGCTAGAGCCACAGCGGTCATAATAAACCTGACTAGCCCGACAGCCAAAGCCATTTTCAAGGTAATACAACCCAACACGGTTGCCTTGCCAAGCCGTCAAGGTCATATCCACACTGCTTTGCTTCAAAAACTGATGAAAAGCGTGACCAACAGGATTATCTGGTAGGGCCGTAAATAGCCTTGCTTCTAAGCCAAAACCGCCTAGAGTTCTTGCAATATTAACTTCTGAACCGCCGAAAAAAAGCTGAGCGTCGCAGGCATTGGTCAAAGGCTGAAACTGATTGGGGCTAACGCGAATCAGCGGTTCACCAACCAATAATAACTTAGACATGTGACCTCCTTTCCTCGTCAAAATGGAATTACTGTTCAAGTACTGATTTCAAATAAGTGACTAATTCTGACGGCTCCGCATTGGCAAAGAAGTACTCTTGGAAATGAGCGCCAGAAATCGTTTCTTTGAGGAAATCTTGGTCGATGTCTTTGACAATCGCCAACAAATCTCTGTAAGTAATTTTTTTCAAATCACTTAAAATACGTGCATTCCGCTGTTCGGGAATAGCTCGCTCTTTAGGGTAACCGCCACCCATTGGTTCTGCAAAGAGGCGTTCAAATATTAAGGTCAAATTCAACTCTGCTCCCCAACCAAAACCTTTGGCAAAAGGAATGGACAAGGCATTACCACCATTGATTTGAGAAAAGAGATAAGCTTCTGTTGGCTCACTCGCAAAACCACAGGTAACCCCTGGGAAACTGTTCAAGGCCAACATAGCTCCCACACCTGTTCCACAACCAGTCACCACAAAATCGGCCGCCTTAGTGGTCAATAAAATAGAAGCTAAGAGTCCATTTTGAACATAGGTCAACTGACTTTCGCCTTCTGTGCCATACATGCCATAGTTAAAGACTTGATAGCCGTGTTTATCTGTCACTGAGGTAAGGGCATCGTAAATAATACCATTTTTAGCCGCTTGGCTATTTTCATTAATTAATGCAATTTTCATATAAAATCTCTTTCTAGTGTGTGATTAAGGTTGTTTTCCAATATAAGCTAAAATGCCACCGTCGACATAAAGGATATGGCCGTTCACAAAATTACTGGCATCGCTAGCTAGAAAAACAGCTGGACCAGCTAAGTCTTCTGTTGTCCCCCAACGTGCTGCTGGTGTTTTAGCAATGATAAATTGATCAAAAGGATGACGACTACCATCTGCTTGTCGCTCTCTCAACGGAGCTGTTTGTGGTGTCGCAATGTAGCCAGGACCAATCCCATTACATTGAATGTTGGCTTCTCCAAACTCAGAGGCTATATTTTTGGTTAACATTTTCAAGCCACCTTTAGCCGCCGCGTAGGCACTAACTGTTTCACGACCCAATTCACTCATCATAGAACAGATATTTATAATTTTACCATGTCCTTTTGCAATCATCGATGGCAAAACTGCTTTTGACACAATAAATGGTGCATTTAAATCAATATCAATGACTTGACGAAAATCTTCTGCGGCCATTTCAAGCATCGGCGTACGTCTAATAATACCTGCATTGTTGACCAGAATATCAATAACACCTACTTCATCTTCAATTTGACTAACCATCTGTTGGATACCAGCTTCATCAGTCACGTCACAAACATAGCCATGTGCTTCTATCCCTAACTCTCGATAGGCAGCCAACCCCTTATCAACTAACTCTTGTTTGATGTCATTAAACACAATAGTTGCACCCGCTTGAGCATAGGCTTTGGCAATTTCAAAACCAATACCGTAGGATGCTCCGGTAATCAAGGCAATCTTACCTTGTAACGAAAACATATTTTCCATAGGATTCTCCTTTTTGTTATTAGATTAAGTAAACCTGTTTACCAAGACTATAACAAAGTAAACTAGTTTTGTCAATCATTTTAATGAAAACGGTTCAAAAATTTAAAAGAGTGCTCTTATCCAAACTGTCATTCTTGTTTAGTCTTATCCTATACTTAATAGCTATTAAGACTTTTCTACATTAAATAGTGACAAAAAAGTCCATTTTTGATTCTTTTTTAGCACAACTGCTCACTTTTTCTTTTTCAAAAATCTTTTAAAAAAAGTATTGACAAAGAATTTTGAAAGCGCTACAATGTTTTTAAGTAAACCGGTAAACCAAAAGGAGTTTTATCATGATTGCTATTATTGTTATGGGACATGGACACTTTGCAAGTGGGATTGTCTCGTCCCTAGAGTTAATTGCAGGACAACAAGAGAAGGTAACTGCAATTGATTTTACTGCTGAGATGACCGCCGCTGATGTGCAGGACCAATTATCTCGTGCTTTAATCCCAGAAGAGGAAACCTTAGTTCTTTGTGACCTTCTAGGAGGTACCCCTTTTAAAGTCGCTGCAACCTTAATGGAATCTCTTCCAAACACGACGTGTAATGTTCTTTCTGGCCTTAACTTAGCCATGCTGATTGAAGCTAGTTTTGCAAGACAAACAGCAGCTTCTTTTGACGACTTGGTCTCAGGACTTATAACATGCTCTAAAGAAGGCATTGTTGACTGGAAAACTCTTTCTCAGCAAGAAGACGGTACGACAAACGATGAGTTAGGAGGCATTTAATGACACGATCTTTAAAAACCATTGCTCTTGAACCTATCAAGCAGCCTGAACGATTTACCAAAGAAGATTTCCTAAGCCAAGAAGACATTACTCAGGCCCTTGACTTAGCCCTCAAACAAGTTCAACTTAATATGGACTACTTCAAAGAGGATTTTCCAACGCCAGCTACCAAAGATAACCAATACGCCATTATGGACAACACGGAATGGACCAATGCCTTTTGGACTGGCTGCCTCTGGTTAGCTTACGAATACAGTGGAGATGATGCCATTAAAGCTCTGGCTCAAGCAAATGACCTTTCTTTCCTAGATCGAGTAACAAGAGACATTGAGCTAGATCACCATGATTTGGGCTTTCTTTACACCCCTTCTTGCATGGCTGAGTGGAAACTTTTAAAAACACCTGAGGCTAGAGAAGCGGCTTTGAAAGCGGCCGACAAATTAGTCCAACGCTATCAAGACAAAGGCGGCTTTATTCAGGCCTGGGGAGAACTGGGGAAAAAAGAAGATTACCGTTTAATCATTGATTGTCTCCTAAACATCCAATTACTCTTTTTTGCTAGCCAAGAAACTGGGGACAACCGTTACCGTGACATGGCGATCAACCATTTCTACGCCTCAGCCAATCATGTCATCCGAGATGACGCCTCTGCTTACCATACCTTCTACTTTGATCCAGAAACAGGGGATCCTGTTAAAGGGGTAACCCGACAAGGTTATAGCGATGATTCGGCTTGGGCCAGAGGGCAAGCTTGGGGCATTTATGGCATTCCTTTGACCTATCGTTTCCTAAAAGAACCTGAACTCATTCAACTCTTCAAGGGCATGACCCATTATTTCTTGAACCGTCTTCCTAAAGACCAGGTTTCCTACTGGGATTTAATTTTTGGAGATGGAAGTGGACAGTCTCGTGATAGTTCAGCAACCGCCATCGCCGTATGTGGTATCCACGAAATGTTAAAAACCTTACCAGACAGTGATCCTGATAAAAAAACATATGAAGCTGCCATGCACAGCATGCTAAGAGCCTTGATTAAGGATTATGCTAACAAAGATCTCAAGCCTGGTGCTCCTCTACTGCTTCACGGAGTCTATTCTTGGCACTCTGGAAAAGGGGTGGATGAAGGAAATATCTGGGGAGACTATTACTACCTTGAAGCTCTACTTCGTTTCTACAAAGACTGGAACCCTTACTGGTAACAAACACCGATAATCATATTTAAAAAGGAGATTTTATGACACAACCAAACATTATCATGACGCGAGTTGATGAGCGCTTGATTCACGGACAGGGGCAATTATGGGTCAAATTCCTCAACTGCAACACTGTTATCGTCGCTAACGATGCGGTTTCTGAAGATAAGATTCAACAATCCCTCATGAAAACAGTTATCCCATCCAGTATTGCCATTCGTTTTTTCTCCATTCAAAAAGTGATTGACATCATTCATAAAGCAAGTCCTGCTCAAAGTATCTTCATCGTGGTCAAAGATTTGCAAGATGCCAAACGCCTAGTTGAAGGGGGTGTTCCCATCACAGAAATCAATATCGGTAATATTCATAAAACTGATGATAAGGTTGCGATTACCCAGTTTATTTCGCTGGGAGAAACAGACAAGTCTGCTATTCGTTGCCTAGCCCATGACCACCAAGTGGTTTTTAACACCAAAACAACTCCAGCTGGCAATAGCGCCTCTGACGTTGACATCTTAGATTATATTTAATGAATAAAGGAGATTGATATGGATATCAATTTGTTACAGGCACTTTTAATTGGTCTTTGGACAGCCTTTTGTTTCAGCGGAATGTTACTTGGCATCTACACCAACCGTTGTATTATTCTGTCTTTTGGTGTAGGAATTATCTTAGGTGACTTGCCAACTGCACTTAGCATGGGAGCTATCTCCGAATTAGCTTATATGGGATTTGGAGTGGGTGCCGGTGGTACCGTTCCTCCTAATCCTATCGGCCCTGGTATCTTTGGTACCTTGATGGCTATTACCAGTGCTGGTAAAGTCACCCCAGAAGCGGCACTAGCCTTATCAACACCAATCGCAGTTGCCATCCAATTCCTTCAAACATTCGCCTATACAGCTTTTGCTGGCGCTCCCGAAACCGCTAAAAAACAATTGCAAAAAGGCAATATTAGAGGCTTCAAATTCGCTGCCAACGGCACTATCTGGGCTTTCGCTTTTATGGGATTAGGACTTGGTTTATTAGGTGCCTTGTCAATGGATACTCTCCTTCACTTGGCTGATTATATCCCACCTGTCTTGCTCAATGGATTGACTGTCGCTGGTAAAATGTTACCTGCTATCGGATTTGCCATGATCTTATCTGTTATGGCCAAGAAAGAATTGATTCCTTTTGTACTAATTGGTTATGTTTGTGCAGCCTACCTCCAAATTCCAACCATTGGTATCGCTATTATTGGTATCATTTTCGCCTTGAATGAATTTTACAACAAACCTAAACAAGTCGATGCAACAACTGTCCAAGGAGGCCAACAAGATGACTGGATCTAATAAATTAACCAAGAAAGATTACCTCAAAACAGCTCTGAGAGCTTTCTTCCTACAAAATGGGTTTAATTACAGTAATTACCAAGGTATCGGATACGCCAATGTCATCTATCCTGCCTTGAAAAAACATTTTGGCAGTGATGAAAAGGGCTTATATCAAGCTTTAGAAGATAACTGTGAGTTTTACAATACTAACCCTCACTTCCTTCCTTTCATCACCAGTCTGCACTTGGTCATGTTAGAAAATAATCGCCCTGAAGAAGAAACCCGAAACATCAAAATGGCACTTATGGGGCCTTTAGCTGGTATCGGTGACTCCTTATCACAATTTTGCTTGGCGCCACTCTTTTCAACGATTGCAGCTTCCTTAGCTAGTGATGGTCTGGTTTTGGGACCAATCCTCTTCTTCCTAGCCATGAATATTATCCTAACCGCTATTAAAATCGGTTCTGGACTCTATGGCTACAAGGTCGGCACAAGCTTTATTGATAAATTAAGTGAACAAATGGCAGTTGTGTCGCGCATGGCAAATATTGTCGGCGTTACCGTTATCGCTGGACTAGCAGCTACTTCTGTTAAAATTACTGTTCCCATTACTTTTGCCGCTGGCAAGGTGGATGCGGCCAATGCAGCACAAAAATTTGTGACAATCCAAGGGATGCTTGATAAAATTGCTCCTGCCCTTCTCCCAGCTCTCTTTACCCTTCTAATGTACTACCTCATTAAAAACAAAAAATGGACAACCTACAAATTGGTTCTCCTCACTGTTCTTATCGGTATTATCGGTAGCTGGTTAGGTATTTTAGCTTAATGGTTCACAGAGACCTGTTATGAGCATAGGGAAATAGTTCCTAAGCACATGATGAGGTCTCTTTTCTTTTGGAAAGGAAACGTCCTATGTCTCTTGCTTTCGCACGCTTTAAAGAAACAGTCAATCCAGACTTTTGCAAGAATTACCTGCTAGACTATCAGGCTAACAGCTATGCTGATCAAAAAAGGATAGCTGACCTACTCTTAACCAATACCTTCTTATTTGAAGATAATTGGGATATGGAGCCCTGCCACATCCCTTACCACTTAGATCCCATTACTTGGCAGGAGGCTGTCACAGATGATCCTGAGTGGAATTTTATGTTAAATCGACAGACCTATCTCCAAAAATTAATCCTCGTCTACCTTGTTGAAAGAGATGAACGGTATCTCTTAACAGCTAAAGGTTTCATTCTCAATTGGATTGAATCAGCTATTCCTTTAGACCCTAAGGGGTTAGCTACTAGAACCTTAGATACTGGCATCCGTTGTTTTGCTTGGGTCAAATGTTTGATTTACCTTAATCTTTTTAACGCCTTAACCAAACAAGAGGAAAGCCTCATCCTAGCTTCTTTGGAAAAACAACTTCAATTTCTCCATGCCAACTACCTTGATAAATACAGCCTCAGCAATTGGGGAATCTTGCAAACCACTGCGATTTTATTAGCTGATGCCTACTTTGGTTCCGACCTTGATATTGCTGCAGCAACAGCTTTCGCTAGAAAAGAATTGACACAACAAATCGCACTACAAATTCTCGAAGACGGCAGTCAATTTGAACAATCAACCATGTATCATGTGGAAGTACTCAAAGCCCTTCTGGAATTAACTGCTCTAGTCCCTGATTATCTTCCACAGCTTAGACCTACTTTGCTTGCCATGAGTGATTATCTCCTCAAAATGACTGGTCCTGACCACAAACAGATCCCCTTGGGAGACAGTGACTTTACCGATACCAGAGATATTCTAACGCTAGCAGCCACTATCCTTGAAGAACCACACTTAAAAGCTGCTGCTTTTCCCACACTTGATATCGATAGTCTTATCCTTCTAGGAGAAAAAGGTGTCCACACTTTTGAACAGTTACCCGTCCAAACCTTACCAACTTTTGCGCATCACTTTGAACATTCCGGGCATATTACCATCAATCAAGAAAATTATTATCTTTTTTTCAAAAATGGACCCATCGGTAGTTCCCATACCCATAGCGACCAAAATAGTCTCTGTCTCTATTATAAAGGACAACCACTTTTCTGTGATGCTGGGCGATACACTTACAAAGAAGAACCATTACGCTATGCCCTAAAAAGCGCCAGCCATCATTCTACCGCCTTCTTAGAAGAACAATTACCTGAGCAGATTGATAGCTCCTGGGCTTACCTTTCTTACCCCAAATCCAATTATTGTCATCTTCGACAAAATGGACACGTTTACTTTATTGAAGGTAGCTACCAGACGCAATTCTCTGATAGGAACAACTACCAACATGACCGACAAATTCTCATCTTACCACCAGGAATTTTTCTTATCATTGATACGATGCAGGCTCAAGGCAACTACTGTCTTGTCAGTCAATTTATTCTTGATAATCACTTAGAAGTAAAGACAGATCACCTTAGTGACCTCAGACTAATCAGTGACTGCCCTTTCACTATCGAAGAAACGATTTTGTCAAAAAAATACAACCAATACCTGACTAGTCACAAACTCATCAAACGAAAACTCTTTAAAGATAAGGGTTACACCAGTACCCTGTTAGTCCCTGACGATACCAAAGTTACTCCCTTAACACCACTTCAAACAGGCAAACGTAACCCAATTGAGACCGCTCTTGCTTGGCATTTAAAAGGAAAGCAGTTTGACTACAGTATCTGCGTTCTCCAAGAGGACTTAGTTAAAAGAGAAAAACTGGTTCTCCTAAATGGTCATAAAATTAGAGGAAAGGTGGTTGTTATCAACCATATCACGAATGAGATTATTCGATTGAAACACTAAATCTTTTACGAGTCCTTATGTTATAATATGACTAACCATTACGAAATTAAAGGAGTGTATGCAATGCAGCGCAAAGTAACCATTAAAGATATTGCTGAATTGGCTAAAACTTCCAAAACGACAGTTTCCTTTTACTTGAACGGTAAATTTGACAAGATGTCAGAAGAAACTAAAAATCGCATTAAAAGCACGATTGAAGCTACCAACTATAAACCAAGCATTGCTGCCAGAAGTCTAAACGCCAAATCTACCAAACTCATTGGCGTGGTTATTGGTGATATTACCAATAGTTTTTCCAATCAAATTGTTAAGGGAATTGAAAGCAAAGCCCAGGAATTTGGTTACCAAATTATCATCGGAAACAGCAACTACAACCCTTCTCGCGAAGATGAACTCATTGAAAAGATGCTGAACCTCGGAGTGGATGGCTTTATCATTCAACCTACTTCTAATTTCAGGAAATATTCTCGCATTATCGATATTAAGAAGAAAAAGGTGGTCTTTTTTGATAGCCAGCTTTACGAACATCGCACAAACTGGGTCAAAACCAATAATTATGATGCGGTTTACGATACTATTCAACAATGTATCAACAAGGGTTACCAACATTTCATCATGATTACTGGTAATCCTAATCTCTTGAGCACACGTATTGAGCGAGCTTCAGGCTTTATTGATGTCTTAGAAGCTAACCATCTAACGTATCAACAAATGATTATCGATGAAAATCAAACCTCTTCAGAAGCAATCGCTCAATTTTTACAGACTTCTTTAAAGAATCAAAGTTTGATTTTTGTCCCTAACTGCTGGGCTCTGCCCAAGGTTTTTACAGCTATGAAAGCCCTAAATATCAATCTACCAGAAACTGGTTTAGTAGGGTTTGATAACACCGAGTGGACCAAATTCTCCTCTCCAAGTTTAACCACTATTATTCAACCAGCTTATGAAGAAGGAGAGCAAGCAACCAAGATTTTAATTGATGATATTGAGGGTCATAGTAAAGAAGCGAAACAACAGATTTTCGACTGTCAAGTTAACTGGCAAGAATCAACCTTCTAATACCCTTTTGCCACTCATTAAGCGAACTTACTGAAAAGCAACAAATAGATTGAGATTATCTGTTGTCGCTCTTCTTAAACATGATAAAAAAAGTAACTGCCATTAAAGTATCCAGTAAAAATGACATTCAGAAGAGGTTTATCATGACAATCACCATTATTTCTAAGTTATCCTTTCTCAACTCACTAGAAGACAAAGTGATTTTTATCAATAAAAATTATCTGACCACTGTTCCTAATCATAGTTCCATAACCCTCTCACTTCCCAAGAAAACTAATGGCTCAGAAACTTATTCTTTATCCTGCAATCGGCTAGGTCTCCCCGCTATTAAAGTTGAAGACGGAGACACCATTTTTATTGTCAATAATCCTTACTTTAAGATTGCTATTATCGTGGTTTTACTCTGCTTTTTCGTTGTGATATTCCTAACGTTTTCAAAGACTCAATTGCCTCCTCTTTACCAAAAATATGCTCTGCTACTCAATGCTTGTTTCATTGGAATACCTAATCTAATCCCTCGTTACCGTTTGATCAAAAAAGACCCCAATCTGCACTCTTAACTAGTCAACCACAAAAAAGGTTTGAGACAATTGTCTCAAACCTTTTAGCGTCTATTAAATTGCTTTTTCATCTTGACCAAGTGATCGCTGAACAGCTTTGACAAGCTCAACAAGAACTACCATCAAGAGACTTCCAATAACAACGACTAACCATTGTGTGATTGTCAAGTGTGTCACGTGGAAGAATTTATTAAATCCAGGCACAACAACAGTTGACATTAAGGCCACAAATGCTACTGGAATAGAATAGTTGAATAATTTATTTTTGAACAATCCAACAGTAAAGATGGATTGGTAAACAGATTTCACGTTGTAGGCATGTACCAACTGAATCAAACCGAGGGTCACATAAGCCATGGTCAAAGCATCTGCATGGACATCATGATAGCTTGTGTGTTCTGGGAACATCAAGGCAAAACCATAAACCCCAAGAACCAGCATGGTTTGGAAGGCACCTTGGTAAAGAATGGCTTCCTTCACACCACCATCGAAGAAGCTTGATTTACGTCCACGAGGTTTATGTTTCATCACACCTGGTTCAGCAGGTTCAACACCTAAGGCAATAGCTGGTAGCGTATCTGTTACCAAGTTAATCCAAAGCAAGTGAACCGGTTGAAGGACATCCCAACCAAACAAGGTTGCAAGGAAGATGGTAAAGACTTCAGCCATGTTTGCAGAAAGCAAGTATTGAATTGTTTTTTGAATGTTTGAGAAGACCTTACGTCCTTCTTCAACAGCTACAATAATGGTTGCAAAGTTATCATCGGCAAGAACCATGTCAGAAGCCCCTTTAGAAACCTCTGTACCCGTAATTCCCATTCCAATACCAATATCTGCCGTTTTAAGAGATGGTGCATCGTTAACCCCATCACCAGTCATGGCAACAACTTTACCTTCATTTTGCCAAGCCTTAACGATACGAACTTTATGCTCAGGAGATACACGGGCATACACGGAGTATTGTTTAAAGACTTTTTGGAACTCTTCATCTGATAATTCGTTGAGTTCAGCACCTGTAAAGACATGATCAACGCCGTCTTCTTCGATAATACCAAGACGTTTGGCAATGGCTTCTGCCGTATCTTGATGGTCACCAGTAATCATGATTGGACGAATGCCAGCTTCCTTAGCTACTTTAACAGCCTGTGCTGCTTCAGGGCGCTCAGGGTCAATCATTCCTACTAAACCAGAGAAGACAAGATTAGCCTCAACAACTTCTGTTTCTAGTGTTGGAAGAGCATCAGAATATTTGTAAGCCATCATCAAGACACGAAGGGCTTGTTTAGCAAGACTCTTATTGGTATCAAGAATGGCTTGTTTATCGGCGTCAGTAATAGGACGAATTTGCCCATTTTCTTCAATCTGGGTCACACGCTTCAACAATTGGTCTGGCGCACCTTTAACAGCGATGAAATATTTGCCATCAGCTTGTTTATGAATGGTTGACATCAACTTACGGTCAGAATCAAATGGTAATTCTGCCACGCGCGGTTCTGCCACCATAGCCTCACGTACGTCAAAATTGTGGTCTAACCCAAACTGTACCAAAGCTGTTTCTGTTGGGTCACCAATTAACTTCCCTGAAGGATCAACTTTAGTATCATTAGCAAAGTTCATCACACGGAGGGTATTATTGTCAAAGGCAATATCAGCTGATGAACTTTGAAGTGCCCCGTTGGTATAAACTTTTTCTACGGTCATTTGGTTCATTGTCAAGGTACCCGTTTTATCGGAAGCAATGATTTCAGTTGATCCTAGCGTTTCAACAGCTGGTAATTTACGGATAATGGCGTTACGTTTAGCAAGTACTTGAGTCCCAAGAGAAAGCACAACAGTAACAATCGCAGGAAGTCCCTCTGGAATCGCTGCAACAGCAAGTGCAACGGAAGTCATCAAGCCTTCAAGCGGGTGTTGCCCACGCAAGAATACTCCAACAGCAAAAGTCACTGCTGCAATCACAAGAATCGCATAAGTCAAAATCTTAGAAAGGTTGTCAAGGTTTTGCTTCAATGGTGTATCTGTTTCATCAGCATTAGCAAGCATACCAGCAATATGCCCAACCTCTGTATACATTCCAGTGTTGGTAACAACTCCCATTCCGCGACCGTATGTCACGTTTGAGTTTTGATATCCCATGTTGACACGGTCACCAATACCTGCATCTTCCGAAACAGCTGTTGATAAATCTTTCTCAACCGGTACAGATTCTCCAGTAAGAGCTGCTTCCTCGATTTTTAAAGAGTTAACTTCCAACAAGCGCATATCAGCAGGGACAACATCTCCTGCTTCTAGCAAGACAATATCTCCAGGAACCAATTCTTTAGAATCCACTTCGATCACGTGGCCATCACGGCGAATACGAGCCAGTGGACTTGACATTGATTTCAAAGCTTCAATAGCAGCTTCGGCTTGTCCCTCTTGGTAAACACCAAAAGCGGCATTTAGGATAACAACGGCCAAGATAATGATGGCATCTGTCAAGCCTTCCATCCCCTCTGTAAGAACTGAAAGAAGGGCAGCTACAATCAAGATAATAATCATCAAATCTTTGAATTGATCAAGGAATTTCATGAATAAACTTCGTTTTTCGCCTTCATCAAGCTCATTACGTCCATATTCTGCTAAGCGTTCTTTTGCTTGGGCAGACGTAAGGCCTTCGCGACTGGTCTCTAATTGAGCCAGTACGGTCTCTTCACTTTGCGTATAAAACGCTTCATGTCTTTGTTCTTTAGACAAATTAGTACCCCCTTGGTCTTTTTATCCCATGTTCAAATAAAAAGACCTGTTTATTTTTCTTAAACAAGTCTCGCTGTTTCAGATTGTACCGGAAATCGAAATTCCGTATTGACGATACAATCACGGCTAACCGTCTGCTACTCCCTTGATATAATAATTATTATAGTAAAAATATCAACGAAAAACAAGAAAAAAACACTAAAAAATAGAGAAAAAACCAAAAATCATCAGATGATTTTTGGTTTTATTTGTTGTTTTTTATTATATTTTAACTTTTTTGGTGTTATTTAGGGACTTTTATAACTTTTTTATCTGATGATTTTTTTGATTACTCGTCATCAGTCTCAGGAAAGGTCCAACTTAACTCCAGTTGATAACTGGCAAAAGATGCTTCTGTATGAGCTTGTAATAAGTCATAATGAAGAGCCAACTGTTGACTCTCATGATCCAATTGGTAATGTCTGGTATCTGTCAAAAACTGTTGAATCCCCATCGGGGTAGGTAAGGCAATCAAGACCTTTTTACCTGCAAAAAATTTCATGATGGACTGAGGGGTCGAAAAACGGCTCATGGTTAATTCGTTCTCATTGTACTTGATAACAACTTTCTCTTTCTCATCGTTTTGATAAATCAGGTATTGGTAATCACCTTTTTGTCGCCATTCAGCATCGTGAACTTCATGGATGATTTCTGTGTCATCCCCAAATCGAATATGATTCCTTATCTGTAATTTCATGACTTCTCTTTCTGTTCTAGTCTCGTCTGTCTATTCTATCGAACTATTCCCGTTGTTGTTTATCCCAATTATGATAAGGGTTTGCTGAACAGTAAAAAGAAAAATCGCCACGATAAAGTAGCGATTTTTCTCTTTTATGAGCCTCAAAAAACGTCAAAGCGTTATAATAGTTAGTGCAAATATCTCTATTAACGAGGTCTCACTATGCACATTATAACACAACTCAATCTCTTTGAAGACCAAGAA
>NZ_JBWKAI010000015.1:0-48467 GCF_056500955.1 Streptococcus sp. F2 | reverse complement strand
TTCTTGGTCTTCAAAGAGATTGAGTTGTGTTATAATGTGCATAGTGAGACCTCGTTAATAGAGATATTTGCACTAACTATTATAACGCTTTGACGTTTTTTGAGGCTCATAAAAGAGAAAAATCGCTGCTTTATCGTGGCGATTTTTCTTTTTACTGTTCAGCAAACCCTTATCATAATTGGGATAAACAACAACGGGAATAGTTCTTTACCTATTACTTTATTAAGCGTTAACCGTTTTCTGAAGGCAGGCATGATTATGGTTTCGAATTGACCAAATAATCATACATTTCTTGAGGACTGGCCAAGGCCATGATTTCTTGGAACTTCACGAGTTCTTTTAGGTCTTGGTAGATACGACTCTCAGAAATATCTCGCTTTTGCGCTTGCGGATTAACTGTCATCAGGCCATCTTCAATCGTCACAAAAGCTAACTCTTCAAAAATCTGAATGAGCTTAATCAATAAAAGTTTGTCAATGTTTAAGTAGCGACTCAAGTCAGTCAATTTATGACGCACATCAAATTCTGGAAATTGGTAAATGGTTTTATAGAGTTTAGCAAACTGTTCACGACTTCCAAAACCTGTTAGGTAATAGGGGTGTTTAATCTGATTTTTAAAATAAATGGCATCGAAGGTTCTATCAGCGAACTGATGACGCCAGTCTTTAAAAGACTCCGGAAGCTCTTTAATAACAATAACTGTTGCATTGGGATCTTCCTCAATCGTCGGAATACCTTCGGGTAGTTTAGCTGTTTTTGACCGTAAATCAAGCAACTGCACCCCTTCAACACGAGCGTCAACCAACACTAGTTGAAGGCTGGTATTGCCGTTCCAGTGGTTGACGGATAAAGTTACCGCTAACTCTAAACCAGTAGCTTGTTGAAAGTCTTGTAGTTGGCTTCCTTGACCAAAAGCCAGAACATCAACGGAGGTCTTACCCTGGCTGACTTTGAATTTAAGATGACTCTGGTCTTGACCCATGGTACGCGCTTGACTAACTTTAATATCCTTAACATAAAAGATTGGCTTAGGATGATCCATCCCATAGGGGGCTAGTTTGTCCAAACTCTTTAAAGTATCAAGACTAAGATCCTCCAAAGACAGCCTTTCATCAATAGTTAACGTATTTTTAGCAGTCTGATCTAAGCCACGTTCTATCACAAACTGACAAAGCAAGTCCGATAAAGCTTCTAAATTATCCACGGGCAAAGTCATCCCAGCTGCACCAGCATGTCCACCGAAAGCTGTAAAAAGACCACGATTCCCACTTAAGGCTTCAAATATATTAATGGCCTCTAAACTTCTGGCCGAGCCTTTCGCAAAACCGTTATCAATAGCTAAGACAATGACCGTCTGTCCAATGGCTTCCATGATGCGACCCGCTACAATACCTAGCACACCTGGATGCCAACCAGCTTGAGCTAAGACCTGAACTGGTTTTTGAGGATCAACCATAGCCATCGCTTGATCAAAAATGTCTTGGACCAAAGCCTTACGCTCTTCATTTTTTTCCTTAATCATCAAGGCAATCGCTTGGGCTTCTTGATCATCAAAGCCCGTCAGTAGATCAATAGCTGGATTAGGATCATCTAAACGACCTAAGGCATTCAACTGGGGAGCAATCTGAAACCCAACAGCATCTTCCGTAAATTGGTCCAAATCAATAGAAGACAAGGACATCAGTTCCTGCAACCCCACTCTTTCAGTGTGTTTTAGCATGGTCAAGCCATTTTTGACCAAGACACGGTTTTCACCTGTCAAGCTTACCATATCAGCAATGGTTCCAATAGCTACCAAATCTAGACAGTCTGTTGGCAAACTTTCTAGCAAAGCAGTTGCCAATTTAAAGGCAACGCCACAGCCAGCCAAGTGTTTAAAAGGATAGTCAGCATCGGGATGCTCAGGGTGAATGATGGCAAAGGCCTCTGGCAATTCTTCAGGCAGGCTATGATGGTCAGTTACAATGACATCAATTCCCTGTGCCTGAGCATAGCTAAGCGCTTCGTGCCCAGCTACTCCATTATCCACTGTTATAATTAAGGAGACAGCCTCTTGCTCAATAAAGTACTTATAAACACTTTGGTTGGGGCCGTAGCCATCTGTAAAGCGGTTGGGAAGATAAACCAAAGGCTCTGCTCCCATCATGTCTAAGGCTTCTTTGACAATGGATGCCGACGTCATGCCATCAGCATCATAGTCTCCGTAAATCAAAATCTGCTCACCATCTTCAATGGCTTGACGAATCCTTAGCACAGCTTTTTCCATATCATGTAGCAAATAAGGGTCATGCAGTTGAGACAAGTCCGCTGTTAAAAACTCATCTAAGGCTTCTTCAGTCCTTATCCCTCGCTCGTAAATCAACTGAGCGGCGGTCTGGGACAGGCCTTTTGCTTTTGCTAGCTTAAAGAAGCCATCATCTGGCTTCTTGTCTTCTATTTTCCAACTATATTTGGATTTAATCATTTATAATTAAATACCTTTCTTGCAAGATAATCGGAGAGTTTCGGGAAAAGAGTGTAGAATTGATGAGTTACCGCTAGACTAAAGGGCATATTCAATTCTCGTTTATTTTTCCCGATAATGGAAACCAAGCGCTTAGCCACTTGATTTGGTTGGAGAGTAAATTTACCAATACTTTCCAAATAATGGCCAGACGGATCCGCTTGTTCAAAAAACTTGGTGGCAATGGGACCTGGATTCACGGTGGTCACGTAAACACCTTTATCCGCTAATTCTAAGCGAAGGGCATTGGAAAATCCGATGAGGGCAAATTTAGTCGCCGAATAAATACTCGATTTAGCGGATGCAATCAAGCCTGCCATGGACACAATGTTAATAAGATGGCCTTGCCCCTGCTCTGCCATTTGCTGAGCAATCAAGCGAGCAAAGTGAATACTTGCTAGGGTATTGACCTGAAACATATCAGCTATTTCTTGGGAGGAAAACTCTTCAAAGGACTTGAAAGCTCCGTAGCCAGCATTATTAATCAAAACATCCACACGGCCATAACGCTGGTAAATCTGGGCAACCATCTCCTCAATGGCTGCTGAATCGGTAATGTCCACTTCAAGGCATTCTTTGTTGTCAATATGCCTGTAACAATGTTCTAAGCGCTCTTTGCTACGCCCTAACAAAATCAATCCATCTTCTTTAGGCAACTGTTTAACAATTTCCTGAGCCAGCCCTCCTGAAGCCCCTGTCATAACAATAATTCTTTGTGCCATTAAATAATCACTTCCTCTAAATCTCTGACCACCTTAACAGGCTCAAATATGGTTGCGGCATCCTTTTCCATTTGGCGACAATCACGTCCCAAAAAGCGGGCAGAGACGTGATTAAGTAGGAGGCGTTTAGCGCCTGCTTCATGGGCGATTTGCGCTGCCTGCATGTTAGTGGAATGGCCATGGTTTCTAGCGATGCGCTCGTCACCCTTACCATAGGTTGATTCGTGAACCAAAACATCCGCATCTTTAGCGAGTTTAACACTAGCAGACGTTTTTCGCGTATCACCAATAATGGTAATAATTTTACCTTTTTTAGGGGCTGAAATAAAATCTTTAGCACAAATCAGACGACCGTCTTCGAGCTCAACATCCTGTCCGTTTTTAATCTTGCCAAACAAGGGTCCAAAAGGAACACCTGCTGCCTTTAAGGCTTCAGCATCCAAGGTACCTTCTAAGTCTTTTTGAACCACTCGATAACCCATGCAAAAGATAGTGTGTGCCAGGCGTTCTGCATAAACTTCAAACTTATCTGTTTCCATGATTTTGCCAAGAGATTTCTCATCAAATTCATGAAAGTGTATGGTGTAGGGAAGGCGAGACCCTGACATTTTCAAACTGGTCAGGACATATGTTTTGATACCCACAGGGCCGTAAATATCAAGATCCGTTTGCTCTTCACTAGCCTGAAACGCACGGCTGGACAAGAATCCTGGTAAGCCAAAAATATGATCGCCATGCAAATGGGTGATAAAAATCTTTTTAATTTTGCGAGGTTTGATGGTCGTTTCTAAAATTTGTCTTTGGGTTCCTTCACCACAATCAAACATCCAAACTTCATTGATTTCGTCTAAGAGTTTCAATACTAGACTTGACACATTGCGCTGTTTGGCAGGTTGACCGGCTCCGGTTCCTAAAAATTGTAATTCCATTCAGTCTATTCTTTCTATTGGGTAATGTAAATCATAAATTCTCGTTGGGCAAAGTCATAATAACGTTGACCAGTAAAAGCTTGACTAAGGGTACAGAGTTCATCTACATTAAAGCCTTTAAGCAAGACAACATCATTTTTTAGACGGTAAATCTTCGTCAAGAGTGCGTCATCAGGCGTAATGTCTTCAGATTGTCCTTGGTCAAACTGCTTGGCCTGCATTTTAAGTTGGCCTTTATCTTCATAAACCATGTATTGTGGGAAAATTTGTGTTAATTCAAAAAGGAGGGTGGGATCCTTAGGCTCTGCTTTTTCAGAAAAAACAAGGGCTACTTCTTTGTCATTCTGATAGGCAAATCCGTAAGATTTTCCAGATAAATTGAGGCGTACAAAAGGCTTGATTTCCTCAAAGGAAGGGTGGTCAGTAAAGAGCCCCAGAGCCTTAGAAAGCGTAAAATAATAATCAGTCGCAGCCTGCGGCGACTGTTTTTGATATATTTCAGCAAAGTAAGCATTGATAACACTGGGTGGCGGGGTAATAAAAGCTAGTTTTTGCTGATCTGTTAATCCAGCTAGTTGATGGTTCAAATAGTTAGCATCTAGATTGGTAAAGCCACCATATGTTTTAGCTAAGTCAATATAATCACTCATAAAAATCGTCAAGTCTCCATTGCTGTTTTTTGGAAATATAGCCAGATATCTCTTCGGTTTCTTGGTCAAACGTGTAGTGGTCTAAAAGGGCTACCCGATTCAAGTCGTACAGTTTATAAGCCTTGTCTTGATGCACTTTGATAGTAAAAGGAACAAACTGATCTCGAATTTGGTCAATGATTAAGCGTCTCAAGAGAAGTTTACTGTCTTTTGAACGCGCTGAAACCCTAACATTTGGAAATACGGTAGCTCTTAACTGCTCTGCCATATCCATTTTGTTGTAAACAGCTAAGCGTGGAATATCTAGCATGTCCAACTCTTTGAGGAGATCCAAAACTACCTTTTCTTGCTCGCTATGATTGGGATCACTCGCATCAATCACATGTAAGAGCAAATCCACATGTTTGCTTTCTTCCAATGTTGATTTAAAGGCAGCCACCAATTCTGTTGGCAAATCTTGGATAAACCCTACCGTGTCCGTTAAGGTTGCTTGAAATTGATTTTCTAAGTAGAGTTGCTTTGTGGTCGCATCCAAGGTAGCAAACAATTCATTGGCTTCATAATGACTATCATCTGTCAACAAGTTCATAATGGTTGATTTTCCAGCATTGGTGTAGCCAATCAAGCCAATTTTAAAGGTATCTGATCCCACTCGACGATCTCTAATGGTTTGGCGATTTTTCTCTACCTGAGTTAATTGGCGTTCAATATCAGCAATCTGATGACGAATCGAACGGCGGTTTAATTCTAATTGGCTTTCACCTGGTCCACGGCTCCCAATACCACCTGCTTGACGGCTTAGCATGATGCCCTGTCCAACCAAGCGAGGTAACATATACTTCAATTGGGCAAGGTGTACTTGTAATTTGCCCTCATGGCTTCTGGCACGCATGGCAAAAATATCTAAGATTAACTGCATACGATCAATAACTTTAACCTCTAAAACAGTTTCTAGATTAGCGTTTTGTCTAGCAGTCAAACGATTGTTGACAATGACTGTATCAATCTCATCTGCTTCCACAATCGCCTTAATCTCATCCAATTTTCCTGAACCGATAAAAGTTTTGCTATCGTAACGCTCCCGCTTTTGGGTAAAACTTCCAATAACTTCTGCCCCGGCGGTCTTGGCCAGATTAGCTAACTCAGTCATGGACATGTCAAAATGTTCTGTTGTTTGCAGTTCGACGCCTAAAAGAATCACTCTTTCCTGCTGACGTTTTGTCTCAATCATTACCTTTACCAATCCTCCAAATTCCGTAAACTTTATTATAACACACCTTCATTAGTTTCTGCTAATCTTACTCTAGAGGTTTTATCCTTGCTCAAGGAAATGTTTGACCTTGTCATAGATGACTTTTGGGTAAACAGAGGCAGTTATCGTCTCAAAATGGACACACATTCGATTACGGAACCAAGTTAATTGGCGCTTAGCAAAGCGTCTGGTGTTTTGTTTTAACTGATCACTAGCTTCTGCCAAAGTCATTTCACCTGCAAAATAGGGGAATAATTCCTTATAACCTATGCCACGACTAGCCTGAACAGTCGGGTAATGCTCATATAACCATTTTGCTTCTTCCAACAAGCCGTTTTCAAGCATACGATCCACGCGCTGATTGATACGGTCATAGATCACTTGACGGCCATCATTCAAGCCGATAATAAGCGGCTCATAAGCCGTCTCGGCATTCTCTAATTCATCAGCAAACTGAGCCAATTCAAGGGCTCGAATCGCCCGCCTGCGATTCACCTGCTCAATGGTAATGTTATTGACTTGCAAGCGTTCATACAAGTCGTGATCGTCTAGTTGCTCCAACTCATTCCGATAGGCTTTTACAGCCTCTTGGTCTACTGTTCCTCCTAAGTGGTAACCTTCTAGTAAACTTTGAAGGTAGAGACCAGTTCCCCCCACAATAATCGGTAATTTCCCACGACTAACAATGTCTGAAATAGCTTTTTGAGCATCTTGAACAAAATCGTAAGCCGAATAAGACTCAGTCACCTCACGAATATCAATTAAGTGATGAACTGCTGCTGCTTGCTCTACCGCGGTAGCTTTGGCGGTACCAATATCCAACTGTCGATAAACTTGTTGGCTATCTCCTGAAATAATCTCACCATTAAACTCCTGAGCTAAGGCAATCCCAAGTGCTGTTTTCCCCACTGCTGTCGGACCAACAATCACAACTACTTTTATTTTTGTCATTTCCTTGTCTTTCTATTAGAAAAGCGTCCAAAAAACGCCTTTTACTTGAAAAATAGCTTATTTTTCGCTACCATATATTATAACATAAGATTAAGGACCACTGAGGTCCTTCACTAGAAATGGAGAATAATCATGGTTAAGAAATATCAATTTGTTAAGGGTCTTGCGACTGGTGTTTTAGCAACTGCTGCTACCGTTGCTGGTGCTGTCTTTGCTGTTAAAAAAACAATTATTGATCCTGAAGAAGAAAAAGCGGCTTTCGTTGAAGAAAACCGCAAAAAAGCAGCGCGTCGTCGTGTTGCTCGTTAATCAGATTGACAATAATCAAAAAAAGCTAGCCTATCACTGTGCTAGCCTTTTTCTTTATCTTAATGAGTTTTTAAGAAATAACTTACACATGTTACAGCACTTCTGTCATCTATTTTTCTTGCAGCCAAATAGGAAGTTCAAGTAAGCTCCGTAAACATAACTGACTAAGGCTGTCGCCAACAAGACTTCAGCAAACAAGAGCCCTTGCCATAACCAACCAGTCCATCCTAAATAAGTTAAAGCCATTTTCAAAGAAGTAGCGCTAATCACAAAAGGAAAGGTAAAAGCGGAAAAGCCGGGATTAAAGGAACGATTGAGTAAACGAGGCAGTTGCAAAACCACAAAAGCATATAATACCTGTGAACTGATGAGAAGAAAGAGAACGATTCCTTCTTGCGGCTTGGAAAAGGCTACTAAGTAAGAAGCTGACAACAAGGACAGAGGGGCACAGAACGTTGAAATATTGGGCATTGCCGCTTCAGCCAGACCAATTCTATAAGCCTTTGTTGCCATAAAGGGTAAAATCACACCTGTTAAAGACAGACATACCCAAAAAATCACTTGTCCTAACAGAAACTGCTTGCTAGCAGGAGACGTCAGTGCTGCCATAGCAATTCCTACAAAGAGAACTGACCATGAAGGAAAGACATTATCCCACGAAAAAGGGAAAACAAACCGGTACTGATAATAGACAATCAGAACAAAATTCCCTAAAAAGAATAACCACCAAGCCAGATAACCTAACCACTGCCCACCCGTTGCCTTTAGATAGAGAGATGCCAACAACATTCCTGTCATAAAAAACGTTGGAAAAACAGAAGCAATTAGAGGCTGTCGTAACTGCATTTTCGTCTCGTGAGGGTTTCTGATTATACCAGCCAGCAAGATACCATAGATAAATAGGGAGGCTGAGAGGCCCAGATAACCAAATAGGGGGAAATAAGTGGCCAAGAGATTGCCTAAGGAAAGGGTTCCTAATGCCAATCCCGACATTACTAAAGGAGGGTTCTTCCAAGGTGTCATAATAGTCCTTTTCTTGTCTATCAATAAGTCTTTGTGAGTAATCTCATCTTGTCTATTCTAACATATCAGAGTTACTTTTAACATCCAGAATCTACAAATGCTCCACTATCTCAGGAAGAGTTTTCACTGTTAAAGACCACAAAAAGGAGTAAGAATCCAATTCCTACTCCTATATCGTTTTATTAGTGAGCCGCAGCAGTCACTTTCTTAACAGCTGCATCCTCTGCCATTTTTGCCATAAAGGCAGCTAAATGTGGGTAATTTTCATATGATTTAGGTGTTTTTTGCGACCATAAGGCCATGACATAAGCATAAGCATCTGCAATAGTTCTCTGATCGTGATAAACATGCCCACTATCTCCAATAAGACCATCTAAATGCGTCATAGCAATATCAATCCGCTTGTAAGAAGCTTGTTTGACTTCTTCAAGCGCTTGATTCTCTTGAGAAATAGTGTAGCGATGAGGGCTAAACATTGGCCAAAAAGCAGGGTGAAAATCACCTGTTAAGAAGTCCATGATTTCGTTGAATCGACTTTCTGCCAAAATATTGTCTTGGGGAATGAGCTGAGCTCTCGGAGCTTGTTTCGCTATAAAGGTCAAGATGGTACCTGCCTGTGTGATAATTTGACCATCATCAAGCTGTAAAGCTGGCACCATCCCCAAAGGATTGATCTTAAGGTATTCTTCAGAACCCAATTTTACCTTCTCTACCTCGTAATCCAATTGTGCCCATTCCATAGCTATCCAGCAGGCTAAGGCACAGGTTCCAGGAGCATAATAAAGTTTCATCGCAATTTCCTCCCTAATTAGTATTAAGTTAAGTATAACACTTTTTGAAAACCTTTTCAGGGATAAAGTATCCTTGTCTCATGTTTTTCTTTCTAAGAGGCACTTATTTTGAGACTGGTTCAACAGAAACTCACAATTCTTTTGAAAAGGTTCTAAGTAGAGTTGGTATTGACATCTTCGGTGTTGATGGCTCTGCATGACAAAATGAGCTTGGCGTCCACGTTCACTAGTATCTCGTTGCAAACGTCTCTGCAATTCAGTCTCATTATCTATATAACAAAAAACAAACCAGTTTCCTGATTTGCTTTGAGATATTAGGCACCTACAAATTCTGGTAAGGTTTCGCCAATTGCTTCAAGGCGATCTGCCCATTCTTGACGGCTCAAGCCATTTTCTGCAACATAACGGTTACGATCATGGGCACGGCATTCTGCACAACAACCACGGACATATTTGTCTTCGTTTTCTTCAGAAGTGAAGATTTGTTTGTTACAGAATGGATTGGCACAATTAACGTAACGTTCACATGGTGTGCCATCGAAATGGTCACGTCCGATTACGGTTGGATCGACATGGTTGATTGGCACGGAAATACGTTCATCAAAGACGTACATAGCCCCATCCCAAAGCTCGCCTTGAACTTCTGGGTCTTTTCCATAAGTTGCAATACCGCCATGAAGCTGACCAACGTCCTTAAAGCCTTCACGCACCATCCAACCAGAGAATTTCTCACAACGAACCCCACCAGTACAGTAAACAACAACACGTTTTTCCATAAACTTGTCTTTGTTATCGCGTACCCATTGTGGTAATTCACGGAAATTACGGATATCTGGGCGAATAGCTCCGCGGAAATGACCAAGGTCGTATTCATAGTCATTACGCGTATCTAAAACCACTGTATCTTCATCAAGCAGGGCTTCTTTAAATTCCTTGGGTGA
Organism: Streptococcus sp. F2; assembly: GCF_056500955.1. Taxonomy (NCBI): domain Bacteria; kingdom Bacillati; phylum Bacillota; class Bacilli; order Lactobacillales; family Streptococcaceae; genus Streptococcus; species Streptococcus sp. F2. Next base: position 38,396 of record NZ_JBWKAI010000015.1, on the reverse strand, counting down.
TAGGTAAGCACCTGTTGTTTCAAGCGGGTTAATGTCGTTATCAAAATCATTATCTTCCAAACCAAGATGAACAATTTCTTTTTTGTAACGGACAAACATTTTCTTGAAAGCTTGCTCATCTTCTTCATCCATTTTGAACCAAAGGTCTGCAAAGCGCTCATCGCTATGCACCCAATCCATGTATTTTTGAGTTGTTTCATAGTCACCTGAAACCGTACCATTGATGCCTTCGTCCGCAATCAAGATACGACCTTTAAGACCAATCGACTTACAAAAAGCGAGATGCTCAGCAGCATAGGCTTTAGCATTTTCAATAGGGACATATTTATAGTAGAGTAAAACTCGAATCTTATCTGACATGTGTTCTCCTTCGTCATCATTTCAATTACTCTCCATTATAACTTGTCAAAAAAGGTCTAAGCAAACCATTTGCTTGTCTCTTTTGTCACAAAAAACTTAACTATCTAAGTTTTTTATCCCGTCACGAAGGTTAAACAAATGATTAGAAGCTTTCGATAGAAAGTGCTAAGATAGGAGCAAGGAGGTTATGAGTAATGACTTACGAACTTTGTTTAGAATATGGAACTTATCCACTGTCTCCTGTAGATGCTGCTTTAGGAGAGGATCAAAATCCACCAGAATTTATCCAAGATGATCAGGTGCTTCTTAATAAACTTGACATCATGAATCAGCTTTTTCATGACTTATTTGCAACCATTGAGTCGCAATTTCACTACATTGGCTTTAACATGCCTGAAAAGAGGGCTCAGATTCGGGAACTCTACGATGAAGTGGTTACTATTTTGGAAACGAAGTACAAGGATTATCCTATCGTTATTGAAAAATTTCTCCTCTAATCCTGATAAAAAACAAAACGCTAAAAACAAAAGTTTCTAGCGTTTTGTGTAATATCAAGCGCCGCTTAAGATTCAAATCGCTTGGCAAAATCAAGAAAGGCTTGGACTGAATCTGTTAAAAATTGCGCAGCAGTGGAATCTATGAAGTTCCCCTGTACATCCACAATAGTATGAATGTGTGCTAAATAAATTTCTGGTTGTGGCATGACAGGAACATTCAAAAAGACCAAGCTCTGTCTCAAATGATGGTTTGCACCAAATCCTGCTAAACTCCCATTAGATTGTGAAATAATCATTGCAGGTTTACCACTAAAAGCTACCTGTTGATAGGGTCTGGAACCAATTTCGATGGCATTTTTCAAAGCTGCTGGTATGGTGCGATTGTATTCTGGTGTAATAAATAAAAGGGCATCTTGTTCTCTAATAGCCTGTCTAAAGCGTTCGTAAGAATCAGGTCTACGTCCTTCTTTATCAATATCTGGGTTAAACAATGGAAGATCTTCGATACGGATGAAGGATACCTCAACACTTTCAGGAAAAAGCGGCAACATTGCCTTAGCCAAAGATTTAGAAGATGACTTCTCTTTGATACTTCCTAAAATAATACCTAATTTCCTCATTATTACCTCCTTTTCAAGTTTTGTGTTATTAAGGATACTTTATTATCATACCGCTTTTTAGCAATAATTAGCAATATTTTGTTCGAATAGGTTAGCACACTTCAAACATAGTTTAAAACTATATCTTAATTACTATTACTCTAAAAACCTTCAAAAGTCTCTTAACCACGTTTGCTAATCATCTATTTCTCCTTTTGAAGACACCAAAAAAAGCGGAAAATCCGCTTTTTAGGTTGGTGTTTAGTTTGAATGCCAAATATCTTCGTTATACTGTTCAATGGTACGGTCAGATGAGAAGAATCCAGCTTTGGCAATGTTGTGAACCACTTTTGTCATCCACAAATCTTGGTCTTCGTAGTCTACCAACATTTTTTCTTTAACTTCAATGTACTCTTCAAGGTCAATCAAGGTCATGAACCAGTCTTTTGAAATCAACTCTTTATAAAGACGGTCAAGACGTTCTTCATTACCAAATGCTAGCAATTCTGGACTGATAATAAAGTTCACTGCTGCTTTAATAGCAGGGTGGTTATCATAGTAATCTTTTGCTACATAAGAAGCAGTTGCATAAAGGTTGATGATGGTATCAGAATCTTTACCAAAGGTGTAGATATTTTCCATGCCTGCAAGCTCAGCGATTTCTACGTTAGCACCGTCCATTGTACCAAGTGTTAAAGCACCGTTAAGCATGAATTTCATATTACCAGTTCCAGAAGCTTCTTTAGATGCTAGTGAAATTTGTTCAGAAATATCGGTTGCAGGAATCAAGTGCTCTGCTACTGTCACGTTGTAATTTTCAACTAGATGCACATTAAGGTATGGGCTTACTTCAGGGTCATTGTTAATCAATTCAGACAAGCAAAGGATTAAGTGAATGATGTCTTGAGCAATGATGTAAGCAGGCGCTGCTTTACCTCCAAAGATAACAGTGATTTTACGTTTTGGAAGGTTGCCTTTTTTAATTTCCAAATATTTGTGAATCACGTAAAGAGCATTCATCTGTTGACGTTTGTACTCGTGGAAACGTTTGATTTGGGTATCAATAATAGAATTTTCATCAAGCTCAATGCCTTTATTGTCTTTAAGGTAACGTTTAAGGGCTAATTTGTTGTTGAATTTGATTTCAGCCAATTTAGCATGAACAGCTTTATCATCTGCAAAGGCCATCAATTTTTCTAATTTTGTTGCGTCAGTCAAGTACTCATCGCCAATAAGTTCTTTAATGTAAGCAGCCAAGTCTTGGTTAGCAAATTCTAGCCAACGACGGAAAGTAATCCCGTTGGTTTTATTGTTGAATTTTTCTGGGTAAAGGTCATAGAAAGCTTTTAATTCACTGTTTTTCAAGATTTCTGTATGCAACGCAGCTACCCCATTGACACTTGTTGCAAAATGAATATCCATATGGGCCATGTGCACACGACCAGTTTCATCAATAATTTGAACAGCTGGGTCAGACACTTCTGAACGAACAAGAGCATCCAATTTTTCAATGATGGTTACCAAGTGTGGCACTACTTCGTTTAAGTAATCTGTTGGCCATTTTTCAAGCGCTTCCGCAAGGATAGTGTGGTTAGTGTAACCAACCATGTCCTTCACAACAGATACCGCTTCATCAAAGTCAAAGCCATGTTTTTCTGTCAACAGACGGATCAATTCAGGGATAACCATTGATGGATGCGTGTCATTGATTTGCACGTAAGCGTAGTCTGCAAGATCATGAAGGTTAGAACCACGTTCAATAGCTTCGTCAATCAACAGTTGAGCTGCATTTGACACCATAAAGTACTGTTGGTAAATACGAAGCAATTCTCCGTTTTTATCAGAGTCATCTGGGTAAAGGAACAAGGTCAAGTTTTTAGCAATTTCAGTTTTATCAAATGAAATACCGTCTTTGATTAACCCGTAATCAACGCCCTCGATATCAAACAAGTTAAGGTAGTTTTTAGTGTCGCGTTTGTAACCCAAAACATCAATACGATCAAGACGAGATTTCAAGGTGAAGTTCTTAAAAGGCACATCGTAAGAAATGTCTGTTGGAACCAACCATGAGTCATCTTCAATCCAGAAGTTTGGCTCTGCTTCTTGTTCATTGTGTTTGAAAACTTGTTTGAACAACCCACAATGATAATTCAAGCCAACCCCTTCACCATTAATACCAAGAGATGAAATAGAGTCAACGAAACATGAAGCAAGGCGTCCTAAACCACCATTACCTAGTGATGGTTCTAATTCAACATCTTCGACTTCTGCGATAGATTTGCCAGCAGCTGCCAATTCTTCTTTGATGTCTTTGTAAATTCCTAGGTTAATCAGGTTGTTTGATAGTAATTTTCCAATCAAAAACTCTGCTGAGATATAGTAAACTTTTCGTTTAGCAGAATTTTTAGCCTTGTGGCTAGCTTCTTCTTTGACAAAGTTTAATAATGATAGATAAATCTCTTCATTGCTGGCCTGCGTAAGCGATTTTCCTAATTTAGTTTCAGCATATTCTGTAAAGCGTGTCATGTCTTCCTCTTTTCTATTGTTCTCTTATCATTAATGATTGACGCGATCGTATAATTCTGTCAAATGTGTCAAGTAGGCTTTGTGCTCTTCGGTGATATCTCCTTCAAGCATCCGCCATTGCCAATTGCCACCCACGGTATTTGGCATGTTCATGCGGCTTTCTGCCCCCTTATCAAGCAAGTCTTGCATGCACAAGATAGCCGTATCACTAACTGTTGCAAAAATCGTGCGCAACATGGCTTGTGTAATACTTTCATCTGCACCTTTGTGGAGGTAGTCATTCACAAAAGCAACTTGTTCTGCCGTAAGGTTTGCATACCAACCATTAACTACTTCGTTATCATGCGTACCAGTATAAACCACACAGTTACGATCATAATGATGTGGTAAATCACTGCTTTGACTAGTAATATCAAAAAGACCAAATTCTAAAATCTTCATTCCTGGAAAGGCTGTTGAAGCTAATAGCTGCTCTGCCTTTTCATCAATATAACCAAGGTTTTCTGCGATGATAGGCAGTTCTCCTAAAGCCTCACGAACTGCCGCAAACAAAGCAAGTCCCGGAGCTGATTCCCAATGACCATTTCGAGCAGTTGTGTCGCCACCAGGAATTTCCCAAAAATCTGAAAAGCCTTTAAAGTGGTCAATTCTCAAATAGTCATATAATTTGAAACTTTCTTGAATACGGTAAATCCACCAAGCAAAGTTGGATGCTTCATGAGCTGCCCAATTGTAAATCGGATTGCCCCAAAGTTGACCATCTTCACTAAAGCCATCTGCAGGAACTCCAGCGATAAAGAGTGGGTTTTTATCCTCGTCTACTTTAAACAAGTCTGGCATTGTCCAAACTTCCACACTATCTGCAGAAACATAGATTGGCATATCACCAATAATCTCAATACCGTTATCATTGGCATACGCTTTTAAGGCCAACCATTGTTGGTAGAAGAAATATTGACAGACTGTATGGTAGTGAATGCTTTCAGCAAGTAACTCACGATAATGATGTAAGGCTGCTTCTTCGCGTTTCACAATTGCTCTGTCATCCCATTCTTGTAGGGCCTTATTTTGAAAGTGTTCTTTCAATGACATGAACTCGGCAAAGTCACCCAACCAACTCGCTTCTGCTTCAAAAGCTGCCAATTCTTTGACGCCTTCTTTAGTTGCAAGAAAGGCTTGGACCGCTTTTTCTAATAAGGGGCGTCTTGCCTGAAAAATCTGAGCATAGTCAACCACCTCAGGGTCAGAACCAAAATCAACGCCACCGAGATCAGCTTCCTGCAAGTAGCCGTCTGCAACAAGTAATTCAAGATCGATAAAATGAGTATTACCTGCAATAGCTGAAAATGATTGGTAAGGTGAATCCCCATAACTTGTCGTTGTTAAAGGTAGAATCTGCCAATAAGTTTGTTTGGTTTCTTTTAGGAAATCAACAAAATCAAAAGCTGCCTTCCCGAAAGTTCCAATTCCGGTCTTACCAGGAAGGGAACTAATATGCATTAAGATACCGCTTGCACGTTTATTCATTCATTTTTCTCCTCATGAAATCTAGTTATGATGAAATTATAACGCAACCGTTTGCGTAAGTCAACCTCTTTCGCAAAAAAAGTAGCATTTCTAAGAAATGCTACTGGTCGTTTATATCTTATTCATTAATATTACGGACACTCTCACGCTTTTTCAAGGTAAAAGGAACAAAGATTTTTTGGCTAAGACTCTGCTCTTTCGAATTGATGATATCTAGCAGCTGTTTAAAGGAAGTTTTACCAAGATTGTCAACATTGATATCAAAGGTAGTTAAATAAGGGTGAATCAACTTGGCATAGCTTGAATTATTAAAGGTAATGATAGAAACATCATCGGGTACCTTAATTCCATAAAAAGAAAGTAATTGAACCATGCGCACTGATAAGACATCTCCGATAACAACTAAAGCTGTCGCCTTAAAGTCACGAATACCCTCGATAACATTTTGCACACTAACAGGATCTTTTCGGTCAAATAACAGCATTGGTTTAGTCTCTAATGACAATTTTAAGCAACCTTTTAAATAACCGATGTAACGTTCTGATGCAACCTCGGAGTCAAGATCATCTGTGATAAATAAAATCTGACGGTGCCCTTTTTGATAGAGGTGATCTACTGCGGTTTTAGCCATTAATTGATTATCATTGTCAATATAGGTAATTTTATTGGCATCTCCTTCTGGAGCTCCTACGATAACAAAAGGAATTTTATTGGTCATCAAATAGTTTCTGACCGGGTCTTCTTGATCAGAATAAAGAATAATAAACCCATCAACCCGCTTTTGTAAATGCATCAACTTTACTTGCCCCAACAAATCCTCTAAAGACATCCCTGTTGCAATAGAAACCGTAAAGTGTTGCTTTTTGGCTTCATTAGTGATGGTGGATAAAATTTCCATGAAAAAGGGCTCACTCAAGCGGTCACTGGTCGTAATAGGCGGAAAAACCAGTCCAATATTATGCGTTAACCCACTGGCAAGCATTTGCGCAGCAACATTCGGAACATAGCCCAAATCAGCCATCGCTTTTCGAACTTTCTCCTTGGTTTTTTGAGAAATAGAACGATTATCTTTTAATACCCTACTCACGGTTGAGGGATTAACACCCGCTTTTTGGGCGACATCTTTAATTGTTACCATATTAACCTCGTTGTTGTATGTTCCCAAGATAATCCATACCTCAGGCTTTTTCTCTAGTGTTTTGTTTCCATTATACAGTTATCTTTTAAAAAATCAACTTCCATTTGAAGCTTTTTTCAAGTTCCAAGATGTATTCCTAATTCTTTTTAAAAAATTTCAACTTTTTTTAAAAAAAGGCTTGACTTTTTCTGCAAGCGGTTGCATAATAATAAGTGTAAGAAATATATCTTAGGAGGAAACAGCTATGAAATCATGGCAAAAAGTTATCGTCGGCGGTGCAAGTTTGACACTTGCAAGTACCTTATTAGTGGGATGCGGATCTGCTTCAAAAGATAAAATGGATTCAGCGTCAAGCTCTGATTCAAAAACCATCAAACTTTGGGTTCCAACTGGAGCGAAAAAATCATACGCAGATATCGTTGCTAAATTTGAAAAAGATTCTGGTTACACTGTTAAAGTGGTTGAATCAGAAGATCCAAAAGCACAAGAAAAAATCAAAAAAGATGCTTCTACTGCTGCCGATGTCTTCTCACTTCCTCATGACCAACTTGGTCAACTTGTAGAATCTGGTACTATCCAAGAAGTTCCAGAAGAATATACTAAAGAAATCGCTGCAACTGCTACTGACCAAGCGATTGTCGGTGCTCAATACAAAGGAAAAACGTATGCTTTCCCATTTGGTATTGAGTCACAAGTTCTTTTCTACAATAAATCAAAATTAGCTGCTGAAGATGTTTCTTCATATGATACTATTACAACAAAAGCAACCTTTGGTGGTACCTTCAAACAAGCAAATGCTTATGCTACTGGTCCATTGTTCATGTCTGTTGGTAACACTTTGTTCGGTGAAAACGGTGAAGATGTTAAAGGCACTAACTGGGGTAACGAAAAAGGTGTTGCTGTTCTTAAATGGATTGCAGACCAAGCATCAAATAAAGGTTTTGTTAACTTAGATGCTAATAATGTCATGTCTAAGTTTGGTGACGGCTCAGTCGCATCATTTGAGTCAGGACCATGGGATTACGAAGCTGCTCAAAAAGCTATCGGTAAAGAAGACCTAGGTATCGCTGCTTATCCAAAAGTAACCATCGGTGGCGAAACTGTTCAACAAAAAGCATTCTTGGGTGTTAAACTTTACGCAGTTAACCAAGCACCAGCTAAAGGAGATACAAAACGTATCGCTGCTAGCTACAAACTTGCTTCATATTTAACAAATGCTGAAAGCCAAGAAAACCAATTCAAGACTCGTAACATTGTTCCAGCTAACAAAGAAGTTCAATCTTCAGAAGCTGTTCAATCAAACGAACTTGCTAAAACTGTTATCACAATGGGTTCTTCTTCAGAATACACTGTCGTAATGCCAAAACTTAGCCAAATGGGAACTTTCTGGACTGAAAGCGCAGCTATCCTTAGCGACACCTTCAACGGTAAAATCAAAGAAGGCGATTACCTTGCTAAATTGCAACAATTTGACAAAGACATCGCTGCAACAAAATAATCTTATCTCGTTTTACTAATACCATATGAAAACAAGCACAGAGGTGAGTAACTTCTAGATGCCATCTGGTCTACTCATCTTTTGGGAGTGGAACTGAGCTCCATCACGTTTTGTTGGGGTTTAGTCCCACTCCTACTTGTTTTTGATGTTATGTAAGTAGCCTAGTGCTACTTAAATTTTTAACCACTTAAAGGTTTACGTAACACTTAGCTATTTGTTTTTAACAAGAGATATAACCTGATTTACCGACTCTGGTATCCTAAAATAAAGGAGAATCTATATGACTCAGTCAAGCTTGACACCACAAGTATCTGTGGCAGAAGCCCTAAAAAAAGGAAGTTGGGATATTAAGCTCTCTGCTATTATCATGGGATTTGCTAATCTCGCCAACAAGCAATTTGTCAAAGGGACACTATTTTTGCTTAGCGAATTGGTATTCCTAATCGCTTTTGTTTCTCAAATCATTCCTGCTATTGGAGGCCTATTCACTCTTGGGACCCAAACCCAAGGCATGACCACTAAGACTATTGATGGCATCAAAATTCAAGTTGCCGTTGATGGAGATAATTCCATGCTAATGCTTATTTTTGGATTAGCATCACTCATCTTCTGCCTCGTTTTTGCTTACATTTACTGGTGTAACCTCAAAAGCGCTCGTAATCTCTACCTTCTCAAACAAGAAGGTCAGAAAATCCCAAGTTTCAAGGAAGATTTTGTGACACTTGCCAATGGTCGTTTCCATATGACTTTAATGGCTATCCCACTGATTGGTGTGCTTTTATTCACCATTCTTCCTTTGATTTACATGATCTGTTTGGCCTTTACCAATTTTGATCATAATCACTTGCCTCCAAAATCTTTATTTGATTGGGTTGGTTTAGCTAACTTTGGTAATATTTTAAGTGGCCGTATGGCAGGAACTTTCTTCCCTGTCTTCTCATGGACTTTGATTTGGGCTGTTTTTGCGACAGTGACCAACTTCTTCTTTGGTATTGTCTTAGCCCTATTAATCAATACCAAGGGTCTAAAATGGAAAAAAATGTGGCGTACAATCTTTGTGATTACCATTGCTGTTCCTCAGTTTATCTCATTATTGATTATGCGGAACTTACTCAACGATGAAGGTCCACTCAATGCCCTTCTTAATAAAATCGGCTTGATTCACGATCCACTTCCATTTTTATCTGATCCTCTTTGGGCAAAATTTTCTATTATTTTCGTTAACATGTGGATTGGTATTCCTTTCACCATGTTGATTGCGACTGGAATCATCATGAACCTACCAAGCGAACAAATTGAGGCTGCTGAAATTGATGGCGCTAGCAAATTCCAAGTCTTCAAGTCTATCACGTTCCCTCAAATTCTCTTGATCATGACACCAAACTTGATTCAACAATTTATCGGAAATATCAATAACTTTAACGTCATTTACCTCCTTACTGGTGGTGGTCCAACGAATTCAGAATACTATCAGGCAGGAACTACAGACCTCCTCGTGACCTGGCTCTATAAATTAACTGTTACTGCTGCTGACTATAATTTAGCGTCAGTTATCGGTATCTTAATCTTTACGGTCTCAGCTATCTTTAGCTTACTTGCCTATACTCGAACAGCATCATACAAGGAAGGAGCGGCTAAATAATGAAAAACAAACGTCGATTTCAACTTGGCCTCGTTTATGCCACTTTAATTATCCTCTCAATCATTTGGCTCTTCCCAATTGCTTGGGTCCTTCTGACAAGTTTCCGTGGTGAAGGGACAGCCTATGTGAATTATTTCATTCCAAAAACTTTCACATTAGATCACTACATCAAGCTTTTTACCAATGAGACTTTCCCATTTGGCAGATGGTTCTTGAACACCTTTGTGGTAGCGACCTTTACTTGTATCATTTCAACCTTTATCACCGTTGCGATGGCCTATTCACTCAGCCGTATCAAGTTTAAATTCCGCAATCGCTTCTTGAAGCTGGCCCTTATTTTAAATATGTTCCCTGGTTTCATGAGCATGATTGCTATCTACTACATCTTGAAAGCTTTGGGCCTTACACAAACCTTAACAGCTCTTGTTCTGGTGTATTCAGCAGGTGCTGCTCTAGGCTTCTACATTGCTAAAGGGTTCTTTGATACTATTCCTTACTCGCTCGATGAGTCAGCTATGATCGATGGAGCTACTCGGATGGATATTTTCTTCAAGATTACCCTACCTTTGTCAAAACCTATTATTGTTTATACTGCTCTTCTAGCATTCATGGGACCTTGGATTGACTTTATCTTTGCCCAAGTTATCTTAGGAGATGCTACAAGCAAATACACCGTTGCTATCGGTCTCTTTTCAATGCTTCAGCCAGATACCATTAACAACTGGTTTATGGCCTTCACTGCTGGTTCTGTCTTAATTGCCGTCCCAATCACTCTCCTCTTCATGTTTATGCAAAAATACTATGTTGAAGGAATTACAGGCGGTTCTGTTAAATAACTTACCAACATGCCAAACCTTCTAGGGGCCAGTTCCTTAGGAGGTTTTTAACAAACAAGCTAATAGCTGACCTGTTACTCACTTTTACGAAAAGTTATCGAAATGCCCATCTTATCACCAAGACCTTGAGCCTTTCCTTGACTTTTACCCTTAATTTGGATATAACAAGACTATGACATCTAAAGTTACCATTAAAGATATTGCACGAGAAGCTGGTGTTTCTGTAGCCACTGTTTCTTACGTGTTAAATCAACGAAATGATCAGAAGATTAGCGAAGAAACTCGCAATAAAGTATTACACATCACTAACCTCCTGAACTATACCCCAAATCAAGCAGCCCGTTCTCTGGTGACGCGTCAGTCCAACAGTGTTGTTCTTTATTACAAATACACTGACTCTATCCTGGCCAGAGCAGAGCAACTACATACCATTAGCTGTTTAACCCGATTGTTGCATGAACAGGACTATCAGCTCGTTTGCCTTAATGAAGATAGTATTGGGAAATTTGACTGGGCTGACCTTATTCTGACCTTAGATATTGAAAATGATACCTTTTACAAAATCGGGAAACTTAATTTCAAGCCCTTAATTGCTATTGATAGCTTTGTTAATGATCCTCTCTTCTTCCAAATTAACACAGATTACGCAAACCTAAAAGACCAAGCAGATCAGTTTTTTAAGGATAAACCTTATACACTGCTGACTCTCCCTATCAACAATCAAGAACGGTATGAGGCTATCTCCACTCTTTTTCCACGTCTACATGTGGTTGACGACATGAGGGAGTTGCCTCGCTTTGAAAAGGAAAATCTTTTACTCATTGATGAGAGTTTGGACCAATTCTTTGTGAACTCTTCGCAAAAACTCTACTGCCCACGTTTTTCCCCAGAAAAAGGGCAAGTTATCTTAGAGGCCATCGAGTGGGCCAAACAACGACAACTCAACAAAAATCATAACCTTCTCGTCTAATAGCACACAAAACCCCTTGCCACTTCAACTGAAGTGGCAAGGGGTTTTGATATGACATCGGTGTCAGAGTTCTCTTAGGATGGTAACGAATCTCTAAACTGTGTTTTGTAGAACACCCAGGTCAGCATTAATAAAGTACCAAATACTTGGCAATTCATAATCAATACGGGATCCTGAATAAAGAAACTAAGAGCAATTGCCAGTAGACTTGGCCAGGCCAAACAATTGACCATCAAACCAAGACCTTCTGAAAAGTTTCGAATCATAAACAGCCGTGATCGTTTGGTCAAGGTCAAAAAGAAAGCGCCTAGACCAATCACAATAAGGGTGCCCACATACACCATGAGAACAAACGTCAACAGAAGAAAACCAAGAACACTGGCTTTATTACTGTCATACCATTGCTGATTGACAAAGTCCTTCACTTCTTTAACTGTTGTGAGGGCAGCGAGCGACTGCTGCTCGCCTCTAACGTGAGCACGGAGTTCCTTGCCATCAGAAGTAACAAAACGCCATTCTTTTTTTGTCACAATAATTTGCCTGGTTGATTCTGATGCCAATTTCTCTAAATCGACCTTTGTCGGTAAGACAGCCAAAACCAAGTCACCATCTCGTCGAAACAGAGATTGACCCTGAAAGGTATTTTCCTCAACCTTGCCTTGGGTCAATGCTTGATAGGTTTTGTCTGTGATAGGCGACAAACTCTTAGTTACAATCCGTTCCAAGGGATACGTTGTCATGTTAGCATAGTGTAACGTAACTGGAATCATTATTAAGGCGTTCAAAAAAACAATAATAAGAAGGTTTTGCCACCAAGTAAACTGAGCTCGGCTGGCAAACATTGCCCTAGGAGAAAGGCAATGTGAAATGTAAGAAATAGGAAATTGTTTTTTATCTGGCATTAAACATTACTCCTTGTCAGGTTACCCTTTGGTACCACCACTTGTTAAACCTGAAACGAAATTTTTCTGTAGGAAGAAAAAGAGAACTGAAATAGGCACTGCAATCAGAATAGCTCCCGCAGCAAATAAGGTTACCTTAGGATTTCTAGCATCATTCGTAATAAACGATTGAAGACCAACTGCTACCGTATAATTTTCTTGCGCCCGTAAAAGGAATTTAGCCAACATGAAGTCTCCAAAAGGACCCATAAAAGCCCATAAGGATTGTACTGCAATCATTGGTCGCACAAGAGGAAGGACAATTTGGTAGAAGGTCCTAAAGTGTCCAGAACCATCTAACTTAGCAGATTCGTCCAAGTCATAAGGTACCGTGTCAAAATAACCCTTCATCAACCAAGCATTCATTGGAATACCACCACCGACGTAAATCAAAATCAAGAACCAGTATTGGTTTAAGGCATTAAAGAGCCAAGCCATAACAAAGTAAGCCGTTAAAGCCGCCATGGTAGGAACCATCTGTACGACTAGGAAAAAGATTAAACTTTTTTTGCGTCCAAAGAAATTGTAACGGCTATATGCATAACCTGTCAAAGTGATGACTGTTACTTGTATGAGCATGGTGAAGAATGCCACAATCAAGGTATTCCAATACCATCTTAAGTATAAGGTATCTTGAAAGAGCGTTTTAAAGTTAGACAAGGTCCATGGCCCATCAAAATGAAAACTAAAGGCTGTGGTATTTCCTGGTCTAAAAGCTGAACTGACCGTCACTAGTATCGGGAATAAAATCACGATCGCTAAGGAGATTAGATAGAGATAGGTCAATAATTGGGTGAAGAAACGTTTGCGTTTCATGGATGTTGAAACATAGGTCTTTCTCATTATCTCTCCTCCATATCAAAAGCTTTAAATTTCTTAAAGGTAATCAAGGATACCGAAATCACTATTACAGAGATGATTAAGGTTACTGCCGACGCCATCGAAAACTGAGGCGAGGTTTGTGTGGTCAACTTGTAAATCCAGGAAATGAGGATATCAGTTGTCCCAGCTCCGCCCCCAACAGTACCAGGCCCCCCATTATTAAACAGATAAATAATAGAGAAATTATTGAAGTTAAAAGTGTACTGTGCAATCAGCGTCGGTGCTGCAACCGCAAAAATCATTGGCATGGTGATATGACGGAATTTCTGCAAGACTGTCGCACCATCAACGGTTGCTGCTTCGTATAAATCAGCTGGAATTGCCTGTAAAATACCTGATACCAAAATATAGATATAGGGAAATCCTAGCCAACCTTGAACCATAATAACAGCCACTTTTGTCCAGAAGGGATCTGTCTTCCAAGGCACAATTCCGAAGTCAACGAAAGGAAGGAATTTCTCGATGAAAGGAAGAACCTGAACATTCATGGCCCCAATGGAATCATTAAAGAAATTACCAAAACTCATAATAGAGATAAAGGCTGGAACAGCCCATGGTAACAAGAATATCACACCAAAGAGACGTTTTCCTCTGATAAAGGATTGATTAGCAATAACAGCCGTTGCAATTCCAATAACAATTTGAAGACTTGTCGCTGCTAATGTCCAGATTAGCGTCCATGACAAAACAGACGTAAATGCTGCTTTGAAGGTGCTTAATTCTAAGATATTAAGAAAGTTCTTCAATCCTACCCAATCCAATAAACGATACGGAGGAATGTGCCTAAAATCGTAATTGGTAAAAGCAATCAGCAAGGTAACTAAAACTGGAAAAATAATAGCGAAAGCCATTGCTAAATAAGCCGGAATGATGAGCAAGTAAGGAAATCCTTTTTCATAAATCGCTTCAAGGGTCTCTTTAGCCGTCACCGGAACCTTCTTGCCTTCATTCATTTGACGAGCAACTAATTTAGCATCTCTCATAGCAACCAAATGAAAAATAACAAATAAGGCTAGGATAATTAATTGCATGGCCCCCTTAATTAACATAAATAAGGAGTGATCTTGCATTGGAACACTTCCAAGACTGTAAAGACCTGTTAAAGCAGGAATTCCTAGAACTACAATTTCTAGTAGTTCTAGCAAGAAAACAACTAATAAGACTCCCCCTTTAACGATTTGTTTATTGTATAGTTGTCCCAAGCCTGGGATAACAGATAGCCACATGGCTTTATTAGGCTTCTGTTGTCTTTGGTTATCTACCATTTTTTATTCCTCTTTTGATAAACACTTAAGTGACTCCCCTTACTCAATGGCCTGCTTTTTCAGATGAGCACCTAACCACTTATGTCACAATATAATCATGTTTTCCATTTAAAATGGGACTCTTAGTTAGACATCACGACATAGCCACCTTGAAGCAATTGGGCATTCTCTCTATCTACCCCATTACCGGTTAACACTTGTCCCTTATCCTTAATAGAATAGGCACTCTCTCCTTTGTTAAGAACAAGTGTAATGCTTTGCTCACCTAAGCTGCGTTTCAGAATGAAGCAATCTTCGTCATGATCAATGCTAATAACTCCTTCTTGAAGAGCTGGCTGTTGGCGAAGAGCAATAATCGCTTTTACTTTGCTAAAGAAATCCTTGTCCCGCTCAGCATCATCCCAAGGAAAACCGCGACGAGAATCAGGGTCGTAACCCCCTTCCATTGCCACTTCTGTCCCATAATACAAGCAAGGAATGCCCATAAAGGTAAAGAGCAATGCTAAAGCAGCTAACAATTTATCTTTGGAACCCTTAACTTGAGTGAAGAAACGATGCGTATCATGAGAATCCAAAAGGTTCAAGTTCATGCGATTAACTTGCCAAGTGTTTCGCATCAAAATGTTGCTTAATTTCTCAGCCAATTGTTTTGATGTCATGGTTTCAAAAGCAAAGTAATCCAAACAGGCTTTGGTGAAAGCATAATTCATAATACCATCATATTGATCCCCTGCCAAATAAGGATAGGCATCATGCCAGTTCTCCCCAATTAAAATGGCATCTGCTTTTTCAGCTTTAACCGCCTGACGGAAACGTCGCCAAAAATCATGAGATACTTCATCAGAAACATCTAGGCGCCAACCATCGATACCAAATTCTTTAATCCAGTATCGCCCAATCTCAATCAGATAGTCTTGAACATCTCTATTTGAGGTATTCCATTTAGGCATATAGTTACATCCAGCAAATGTCTCATAATTGACCAGTTCCATAGATGGGTGTTCATCATGAGTCATAAACCAATCAAAAAACTTAGACTCTTTACCGTATCTCAAGACATCCTGAAATTCCACGGCATCACTGCTGGCATGGTTAAAGACAGCATCTAAGATAATCTTGATTCCCATTTGGTGAGCCAAATCAATCAATTCTTGCAAATCATATTTAGTTCCAAATTGTGGATCAATAGCGTAGTAATCACTAATATCATATTTGTGATTACTAATGGATTGAAAAATTGGCGTTAAATAGATGACATTAATCCCTAAATCTTTGAGGTAATCTAGTTTCTCTGTAATTCCCCTTAAATCTCCACCAGCAAAACTTTTAGGAGTCGGTTTTTCTAACCAATCCATGTTGACATAACTGTCATCTTTTTCCCAATCTCCACGGTTAAAGCGATCAACAAAGATTTGATAAAAAACCGCGTCTTTTGTCCAAGGAATGACCTGATGAACATCAACAGCATTGATATAAGGCATTTGGAAGAAATTATAAAACCCATTTGAAAAATCGTAACTAGTGGTTAACCCATCTTCACTAAAATAATAGGTTTGACCTTCTTCTTCAATTTTAAAAATATAAGCCAATCTCACATCGTCTAATGTTAAAGTGGTTTCATAATAGGCATGCGTATGGTCTGTATAGGCAACTGACATTTCCAATTCTTCTTGGAATTCATGATAACCATATTTAGGCCCGTGGACCAAATTAACAGTAATATCTTTATCTTCTTTGGCCACACGTAATCGGATGACAAGTTCCTTTTGAGATAAGGCAAAGCAATACCTCGAATCTGGAATATGTAACATTCCGGCAATATTCATTTCTACCTCCATTAATAAAGTATCGACGGCTACTTCTTTTTCTTTAAAACGAAAAAATAGCAGAACGACTCATACTTCTACATTTTTAGTATCTGTTTCATCTTCATCAAACTAAAAGAAATAGAGGCTGGGCGTACTTCTTTGTCCCAGCCTCCCTTTCTGTCTTATTCAGCGTATTTTTGTTCAATAGCTTCCTTAATAGTTTTTGCTGCTTCTTTAGCAGCTTTAGAAGCTTCTTCCTTACCAGAAGCCACGTTAAAGAACATATTTGCACCTGGTTCCCAAACTTCAGCCATTTCTGGAATATTTGGCATTGGTTGTGCGCTCTCAAACTGACTAATCACAGCTTTCGTTAACTCATTACCCTCTTTAGAAGCATAATCACGTGCTGTTAAGTTAGCTGGAATTTCTTGTGTTTTATCATAGAAACGTTTTTGGTTTTCAGCGTTGGTCACATAATCAAGGAATTTTTGAGCCGTCGTTTTTCCTTTAGAATAGTTTGAAATAACCCAAGCTTTACCACCTGCAAACGGTTGGTATTTTTTACCATTTGTCAAAGTAGGAATTTCCATGATCCCAAAGTTAACACCAGCATCTTTAAATGAGCTAGCCGCCCATGGACCATCAATGATGACACCAGCTTTTTTAGAAATAAATTGTTCAGTGATAAAATCACCAGCTTTTTTAGTGTCTTGCATTCCTTGAGGCCAAGTGCCATACCACTGTTTCGCGTAGTTTAACCCTTCAACAGTTCCGTCGTTACCTAAGCCTAAATCACTTGGTTTGGTTCCTTTATCACCAAAGACATAACCACCATAACCAGCAATCAAGCCATAACCATAATAGAAGTCTGTCCATTTCGCCAAGAAACCTACAGATTTTCCTGGTTCAGAGGCAAAAGCAAACTTAGGATCTTTTTGTAATGCTTCTAATTCAGTAAAGGTTTTAGGAGCATCTACTACTAAATCTTTATTGTAATAAGTTACCAAAGTTTCAATAACGTCTGGTGCACCATAAGTTTTACCGTCAATGGTTACTAATTTCTTAACCGTATCGTCAAACTCTTTGCTGTTTCCTAAAGTAACCTCAGCGATTTGACCTTCAGAGCCTAAACCTCCCACACGATCATAAGGTGCTAAAAAGACATCTGGTGAAGCGCCAGTTGGACCATCTGTTGATAACTTATCAAGAGTATCCATCATACCTTCTTTTTTGACTTTAACGGTGACTTTATTTTCTTTTTCAAACTCACCCTTAATGCTCTTAATGTAATCAGCATATCCCTCATCAACAGAGACTACAATAGTTTTCCCGTCTGTTTCCTTAGCGTCTTTACTACCAACACTTGCGCAAGCAGTTAGGGTTAGCACTGAAGTCAATGATAAGGTTCCAATCACAGATGCTTTTTTCCAATTCCATGACATAACATGTTCCTCCAAAAATGGTTTTTTAATGACAAATAAAATGGCTTATCAACTTAACTTCTATTTAAGTTAAGGACAAGATAGGAAGGTAACGTCAAACGACTCAAGTTGAGTTTGATCAAAATCAACTTAAACGTTTAAGTTGATTACATTTTATCGTAATCGCTTACAAATGTCAATACCCTTTCTTAAAAAAACTGTCAGTGACAATCTTCTTTTAACTAGTTGTCTACCGCTTAACAATTGTCGTGAATCTTCTCAACTTTCTAAAGGATAGGTTATTTAAAAATGTTTTTAGCAAAATAAAAAAAGACCAAACAAGAATAACCTCTTCACCAGCATAACTGCGATTTGATATAGAAGAGAAATATCTTGTTTTAGTCTTATTGCTAAGCTTAGTCTTGGGAGACTAACCGCTTATTAGCCCATTCCTTACTATAAAAATAAGGATTAAGCTTATAATGTGGACTTGACTGATTGTTTTCCAAGAAAGGTTGCACTTCCTTATCAAAAGCTAACCAGCCATTCCAACCGAGATGGATAGTATCTTGCATAAAGTAGGACTCACCACCATCTTTTGAGAAGTCAGCAATGCGATGAAACCCTTGGGCTTTTAGCTGATACTTCATCTTACGGACAGCTTCTTGATACTTATCTTGGTTGAGCCCTGTATATTCTGCCCAAGCTTTATTGACAGGAGTAATCACAAAGAGAACATCTGTTTTTTGTTTGGCAAATTCTGATAATAATAATTGAAAATCATTATATTCCGGCGAAGCCAGGTAACTATAATTGACCTGGAAATTTTTATAGAGGTTGTATTGAGGGGCAATGCGCTTACTATAAAAAGCATTTTTGATCCCAAAGCGGTTATTGGTCGTTGCCAATTGCCCACGTTTAGTGGCTAGTTCATTTAATCGCTGGTATGAAAATACTTTTGGCAAGCCTTTAACCCGTGGGAGAATCTTCCTATCGTAATTATCTGATTTACCTAAGAAACTAAAGAGAGATTCCTCTCTCAGTGCCACCTGATGCTGCCATCTCAGGATATCCCTATCCCACTTACTAAGAGATTGACCTTTACTGATTTTCTTCAATAAATCGGATTTGGATACACCAGGATTAACCTCAAGTAAACGCTTAGCAGCAAATCGTGATTCTTTATCAGATTTAGCGTTTAACAAGAACTCAATAACTTGTGTATTTGACAAGTACATTTGAGCTGCTCCTGGATTAATTCCCTGCGGTGTGAACCATTGAGGAGAAACCACAAAAACCGCTTTTTGTCCTTGCATTTCCTTTGAAATTTGTTGCATGCCATAGTAATGAGATAAGGACGCAGAACCTCTTTTTCCAATTAAGAAAGGCCTATAGGTTCGATTGTAACGTTCCGCAAGAACCGAGGGATGCATACCGTCCATACGACTCCATTCACTGGAACCAAAAAACGGAACAAAGTGAATCGTTTTATCCGATAGGGCCTGCCTTTTGATCAGACCATTCTTAAAAGAACTATCACTAATGGCCACCGCATTTGAGCGTTCTTCTGTCAATGACTGATTCAGCTTTGTTGGAAAACTAAAAACAGTAATCACCACTAGGATAAAAGCTATGAAAAGAGGACCTAGGATTAACCAAAGTCTCTTAAGCATGTTGCAATTCCTCTACACCTTGAACAATCTTAGTTACCGTGTTCCAATCGTCACGACCAAATTCTGAAATTGGTACTTTAATATTGAACGTTGACTCTAACTCAACAATCAATTCGACTGTTCCTAGACTATCCAAAACACCCGCATCAAACAAGTCTTCATCCATCATCTCTGAAACATCTTCCATAAACAAACGGTCAAACAATTCAATTACAGTTTCTTCAATAGACATTTTTATACTTCCTTTTATTAATGTAGTGGTCTGTTAAACCAAAGGTCATTTAAAAAACCAGAGAATAACAGAAGTGAAAACATGACAACATGGAAAGTTACCACGATACATAAGACATGGAACACCTTACTCTGAAAGAGGGGCGACATGCCTTTTTTCTTACGGTTACGGTTGATTTCTTTTTTCTTGCGAATCCAGGCATCATTAATAATAAGTCCTACACCATGGAAAAGCCCATAGGCAATATAATACCAAGTCAGACCGTGCCAAAATCCCATCACTAACATATTAACCAGATAGGCAACACCTGAGGTGACGTTACGATTCTTAAAGGTTTTATGCTTGATTAACAAGTGAACCAATCGCATAAACACATAGTCTCTAAACCAGAAGGATAAGCTCATGTGCCATCTATTCCAAAAATCTTTTAAACTTGCAGATAAGAAAGGCATGTTAAAGTTTTCCGGTGTCCTAATGCCTAGCATGTAGGACATCCCAATCGCAAACATAGAATAACCTGCGAAATCAAAGAAGAGATTGAAACCATAGACATACATGACAAGGATCGCTTCCTTGTTAAAATAGCCTCCGGCCATCAGTGCTTTGTTTTCAATAATTGGAAGTAAAATACCACCTAAACAATACGAAATGATATGTTTATAGAGAAAACCAAGCATGAGGTACATGACTGCCTTGTTTAGCATGCTTAAGTAGTCATCACGATCAGGAAGCTTATGATAATCTTCTTGAAAGCGTCTAAAGCGATCAATTGGCCCACTGGAAAAGGTAGGGAAAAAAATCATAAAGCGAATAAAATCTGGCAAACTAACTTCTTTAAGGGTTCCATCACGCATCTCAATAATCATTCCCACACTCTTAAAGGTCAGATAAGAAATTCCCAAAAAACTAAAGAGGGTTTGGCTAAAAGATAGGGTTAAAGATGCCACCTTAACACAGATAAGCGGAAACAGAGCCATTACAATAGCCAGATAGAAGACTGCTGTGCTATTGGCATTTTCACGGTATTTTTTGTAAGCAAAAACACTAACGATTTGCCAAGCGAGATAGAAGAGAAAAGCAACTAACTGTTGGTAATGATCCCCCCAAAACATAAACAAGATAAAGACCAAACTAACAAGGGTTTCATAGACCGTCAGGCGTTTCTGTCTAAAAATCCCAATAATCACTGGCAAGAATGCCAAAATAAGATAAACAAAGTAAATGGGATTTCCGTAAGGTTCCATATAGGGAATATGGTCAAAGATCGTCATCATCGGTTATTGACCTCATTAATCAAAGCTTTAATATCTATCTTACCATTTGGGGTTAATGGGAGACTGTCTCGGTAAATAAACTTAGAAGGCATCATATAACTCATCATATGATCCTTAACAGAGGCTTTGATAGCTTTGGTTAACTCTAACTCTCTGTCAAAACGCTCTTTAACTCCATCTTTGACAACGATATAGGCTAAGAGGTTTTGAACTTTGTGTTCCTTATTATATCTTGGAACAGCCACTGCTGAGGCAACCATTGGGGATTGGTTTAACTGTTGCGACACGTCTTCTAGCTCGATGCGATAGCCAGCATATTTAATCTGAAAGTCTAAACGTCCACCATAGAGTAAGATATTATCTTCTGTTAAGGAACCAAGATCCCCTGTATGATATGCAGGCTGTCCTTTAAAAGTAAAGAAGGCTTCTGCTGTTTTATCAGGATTATTGAGATAACCTTTTGATACAGCAGGTCCTGTTACAATAATTTCCCCTTGTTCCCCTAAAGGCAATTCGTTCCCCTCTTCATCAATGATAAAAGTTGGAGAATCTGGTTTTGGGTAACCAATTGGCAAACGTGTAGAAGTTGCAACCATTTCTTTAGTAATTTCAATAGCCGACAAAGCCACAGTCGCTTCGGTTGGTCCATAGGCGTTAATAATCTTAGCATTTGGGAAGCGCTCAAAGAGTTTTCGAGCGGTTGATACCGTTAACTCCTCACCATCAAAGTAAAAATGTGTCAAATTTGGCATCTTTTCTTGACAAAACTCATCGCTAAGCATCGCCATATCTGCAAAAGATGGCGTTGAAGTCCAAATACCAACTGGCAATTGAGCAATCATTGTAAAGAGTTGTTTAAAATCTGATACCAATTCTTTTGGAAGGGCAAATAAGGTACCGCCTAAAGCTAAGGTTGGCGCCCAATACATGACTGAAAGGTCGAATGAATACGGTGGCTGCGCTAGCATTTGTGGTTGCTTAGGAACATCAAATGCTTTATCCTCAATCATCCAGTTGGTAAAACTTAAGAGATTGTCGTGAGAAATTTGTACTCCCTTTGGTTGACCAGTCGTCCCAGAAGTAAAAATAATATAATAATTATCATCCCCTTTAACTGGATGTGTTAGTTGGTAAGGTGTTTTTGTTGCTTTTGCCGATTCGATGTCTACTAATGAAATCAATGCGACCTTCTCAACAGTGATGGGTAAGTCTTCAATAGCAATGACTAAACTTGGTTTAGCAATCTCAACAATAGACAAAATCCGTTCTGGTGCAGAGTGTACATCTACCGGAATATAAGCATGACCTGACTTGGTCAAAGCAACAAAAGTAGCTAACATGTCATAGGTTTGTGCCCCAAAAACTAAAACAGGCGACTTTTCTGGTAATCCTAGACCATCTATATAGGCAGCAATGCTGTCAGAATCCTTTTTCAGTTGCCCATAGGTGCAACGTTCCCCCGAGCAATCATAAACTGGAAAATCAGCTTGTGTTTGAGCAAAATATTCAATGCTGTCAATCATATCCTTAATCATCAGTCCATCTCCTAAAATTCATTATAAATAAAGTTACTTTGACCATGTCCTAGGTAACCAAAGAAATAGACCAGCAACATAAAAATCAGATAGAATAAGGCTATTTTACCGATAAAAACGGCGACTTCCCTCATTCTTGATTTATTTTTTCTCATACTTTACCTTCTTGTATTAGTGAAATAATGTACTAAAAAATTCTACTCGAAAAAGTCTCCGTTGACAAGCTAAAACTTAAATTATTAAAAAGAAAATTTATTTAATAAAAAACTTTCTCAACTCTTAATCTAAATGATTTGTCAATCACTCTCCTAACTGTCATTTTAAGCCTTTAGCTTAAAGTTTTCTTAACAAAACGGAAACATTAAAACCAGCTCGTATTTGGCTGGTTTTGGAACGTTTAAAAAGGTCTAATCCATTAGTTTCAACTCTAATATCATGTCACGAATTTGAGCAGCCAATTCAAAATCAAGTAATTCAGCTGCTTCTTGCATCTGCTTCTGTAAGGTTTTAATAGCTTCTTTTCGCTCAGAACGTGACATGGTTTCGTAGTCCACTGCAGTTTCTGCGACATCAGACTCTGCTGCTTTGCTGATACTGATAAGATCTCTGATATCCTTTTTAATGGTTTGTGGGATAATCCCATGTGCTTCATTATAAGCCATTTGAATCTCACGACGACGAGCCGTTTCATCGATAGCCCGTTGCATCGATTCCGTGACCTTATCAGCATACATAATCACATGTCCATCTGCATTCCGGGCCGCTCGTCCAATAGTCTGAATCAAACCACGCTCGTTACGGAGGAAGCCCTCCTTATCCGCATCCAAAATGGCGACAAGACTAACTTCTGGCACATCAATTCCCTCACGCAGTAAGTTGATTCCAATAAGTACATCAAAGACACCTAACCTCAAGTCACGGATAATTTCTGTCCGTTCTAAGGTCTTTATGTCGCTATGCATATATTTGACCTTGACACCCATTTCTTTTAGATAGTCTGTCAGGTCTTCTGCCATTTTTTTTGTCAGTGTTGTGATAAAGGTCCGCTCACCACGTTCAACACGCTGATTGATTTCTCCCAATAGGTCATCCATTTGTCCCATACTTGGTCGCACATCGATTTCAGGATCAAGCAAGCCCGTTGGACGAATGATTTGTTCCACAATTGTACCTGTCTGCTCCATTTCATAGTCACCTGGAGTAGCAGAAACATACACGATTTGGTGTACATGGCTTTCAAACTCTTCCCGTCTTAAAGGACGATTATCCAAAGCAGAGGGCAACCTAAACCCATAATCAACTAGCATTTGCTTTCTAGCTTGGTCACCATTATACATGCCTTTAATCTGCCCCATTGTCATGTGACTTTCATCAATCATAATCAAAAAATCTTCTGGGAAGAAGTCTAATAACGTATAGGGGGGTTCTCCTGCTGCTCGACCATCCATATGGCGAGAATAGTTTTCAACCCCGTTAGTGTAACCCATCTCCCTTAACATTTCAATGTCATACTCAGTTCTTTGGCGTAATCGCTGCGCTTCCAATAATTTGCCTTCAGCTTCAAAAACCTTCAACTGTTCTTCCAGTTCAGCTTGAATCTTAGCAATGGATTGTTCCATGTGTTCATCATTGGTAACAAAGTGAGTAGCAGGAAACAGAATAAAATGGTCTACTTCTCCTATGGTCTTACCAGTCAAACTTTCGATCTCTCGAATACGATCAATCTCATCTCCAAAAAATTCTATCCGAAAGGCATGTTCATCTCTTGAAGCGGGAAAAACTTCAACCACATCCCCGCGAACTCGAAAACGGCCACGTTGAAAATCAATATCGTTACGCTCAAACTGAATATCCACCAGCTGGTTAAGCAGTTGATCCCTAGAAATTTCTTGTCCAGGTCTGAGGCTCACTGATGAATCAGCATACTCTTTTGGAGAACCCAGTCCGTAAATACATGAGACCGAAGCCACTACAATAACATCATTACGCTCCAATAAGGCTGAGGTTGCGGAATGACGAAGTTTATCAATCTCATCATTGACAGAGCTGTCTTTTTCGATATAGGTGTCGCTTGATGGCACATAGGCTTCAGGTTGGTAGTAATCATAATAGGAAACAAAATATTCCACAGCATTATCAGGGAAAAATTCCTTGAACTCTCCATAAAGCTGTCCCGCTAAGGTTTTATTGTGAGCAATCACTAAGGTCGGTTTATTAACCTTGTTAATGACCTGACTCATGGTATAGGTCTTTCCCGTCCCAGTAGCACCCAAAAGAATCTGAGCTTTTTCTCCGCCTTCAATATTGTCTACTAAGGTCTCAATAGCTTGGGGTTGGTCGCCAGATGGCTCATATTTTGAAACCAAATGAAAAGGTTTGTCATCACGTTTATCAATCATTTCATTATCCTCGATTGTCTCTCTTCCTTCCATTTTATCATATCCCAGAAAGAAACGTCTGATAAAAACTTCCCAAACCTCCCATGTAAATGTTAGGTTTTATGACATGAAAAGCTAGACTTATTGCCTTCTTTTAAAAAATTTGCTATAATGAGTCATATTTTTTATTTTTATAAGGAGATTAGTATGACCTACAAATTAAAAGCGTTATTGCTTGCAATAGTATCCATCATTTTCATGACAGGTGGTATTGCAAGCACTGAAACAATTGATATTGTTTCGGATACAGCTTACGCCCCATTTGAATTTAAAGATTCAGATCAAGTTTATAAAGGAATTGACGTTGATATTATCATTGAGGTAGCAAAACGCCAAGCTTGGGACTATAATATGACTTTTCCTGGATTTGATGCGGCTGTTAATGCCATTCAATCTGGTCAAGCTGATGCTCTGATGGCTGGTACGACGATTACTGAAGCTCGTAAAAAGGTCTTTCATTTCTCAGACCCATACTATGACACTAAAATCGTTATTGCGACACGTAAGGCAAATCCTGTCAAAAAGTATAGTGACCTAAAAGGAAAGACAGTTGGTGTCAAAAATGGTACGGCAGCTCAATCCTTCTTGGATAAATACAAGAAAAAGTATGGTTATACTGTTAAAACATTTGACACGGGCGACCTCATGTACAACAGTTTATCTACCGGATCAGTTGCAGCTATCATGGATGATGAGCCAGTTATCCAATATGCGATTAGCCAAAACCAAGACCTTGCCATCAACATGAAAGGTGAGGCAATCGGTAGTTTTGGTTTTGCCGTTAAAAAAGGAAGTGGCTATGACTACTTGATTGATGATTTCAACACTGCTCTTGCTGATATGAAAGCTGACGGGACTTACCAAGCTATTATGGCAAAATGGTTGGGAACTGACGACAAAGCAACAACAAGTCAGGCAACAGGTGATCCAACTGCCAAAGCAACACCTGTGAAAGCAACTTATAAAATTGTTTCAGATTCCTCTTTTGCTCCTTTTGAATTTCAAAATGATAAAGGCAAATATGTCGGTATCGACATGGAGCTAATTAAAGCTATCGCCAAACAGCAAGGCTTTAAAATTGAAATTGCCAATCCAGGTTTTGATGCGGCTTTAAATGCGGTACAATCTAGTCAAGCTGACGGTGTTATCGCTGGTGCAACCATTACTGACGCTCGTAAAGCCATTTTTGACTTCTCTGATTCTTACTATACCTCAAATGTAATTTTAGCGGTCAAAAAAGGAAAAGCGATCAATAGTTATAATGATTTAAATGGTAAAACCGTTGGCGCTAAAAACGGAACTTCTTCTTATTCTTGGTTGAAAGAAAATGCAGCTACATATGGCTATAGCGTTAAAGCTTTCGATGATGGTTCAACCATGTACGATAGTTTAAATTCAGGTTCTGTTGAAGCCATCATGGATGATGAAGCTGTTCTAAAATATGCTATTTCACAAGGACGTCGCTTTGTAACCCCGCTTGATGGTATTTCCACAGGTGAAGTTGGTTTTGCCGTTAAAAAAGGAACTAATCCCGAATTAATTGAAATGTTTAACAATGGCTTAGCTGCCTTAAAACAATCTGGTAAATATGACGCTATCATCGATAGCTATCTAGATTCTAAAAAAGCTGCTAAACCTGCTGAAAAAAATGTTGATGAGTCAACGATTGCAGGACTCCTCTCTAATAACTACAAACAATTATGGGCTGGTCTTGGAACAACCCTCAGCCTAACCCTTATTTCATTTGCTATCGCTATGATTATCGGGATTATTTTTGGGATGATGGCTGTCTCACCAACCAAATCTCTCCGCCTCATCTCAACCATTTTTGTCGATGTGGTCCGTGGTATTCCGTTAATGATTGTGGCTGCCTTCATTTTCTGGGGTGTGCCAAACCTTATTGAAAGCATGACTGGTCACCAATCACCAATTAACGATTTCTTAGCTGCTACTATCGCCCTGTCGCTTAATGGTGGTGCCTATATTGCTGAAATTGTTCGTGGTGGTATTGAAGCTGTTCCAGCAGGACAAATGGAAGCTAGTCGTAGTCTTGGATTGCCTTATGCAACAACGATGCGTAAAGTGATTCTTCCACAGGCCGTGAAGTTGATGTTGCCTAACTTTATTAACCAGTTTGTTATCTCCCTAAAAGATACAACAATTGTCTCAGCAATTGGTCTTGTGGAACTCTTCCAAACAGGTAAAATTATTATTGCCAGAAACTATCAATCTTTCCGTATGTATGCCATCCTAGCAATTATTTACCTTATTATGATTACACTCTTAACAAGACTTGCAAAACGTTTAGAAAAGAGGCTTAACTAATGGCAGAACTAAAAATTGATGTCCAAGATTTACACAAATCTTATGGTCAAAATGAAGTGTTAAAAGGAATTGATGCTAAATTCTACGAAGGTGATGTCGTTTGTATCATTGGTCCTTCTGGTTCTGGGAAATCCACCTTCCTCCGTACCCTCAACCTCCTAGAGACGATTACCAGTGGTAAGGTCGTGGTGGACGGTTTTGAATTATCAGATCCTAAGACTAATATTGACAAGGCACGTGAAAATATCGGAATGGTATTCCAACACTTCAACCTTTTCCCTCACATGACTGTTCTTGAGAATATTATCTTTGCTCCTGTTGAATTAGGTAAAGAATCTAAAGAAGTTGCTAAAAAGCACGGCATGGCACTTCTAGAAAAAGTCGGACTTTCTGATAAAGCCGACACCTTCCCAGGAAGCTTATCCGGCGGACAAAAGCAACGTGTGGCTATTGCACGAAGCCTAGCCATGAATCCAGATATCATGCTTTTTGACGAACCTACTTCTGCCCTTGACCCAGAAATGGTTGGAGATGTTTTGAACGTTATGAAAGACTTGGCAGAACAAGGCATGACCATGTTGATTGTTACTCACGAAATGGGGTTTGCTCGTCAAGTAGCTAACCGCGTTATCTTTACAGATGGTGGTCAATTCTTGGAGGATGGTACGCCTGAAGAGATTTTTGACCATCCTAAGCACCCTCGTCTCATTGAATTTTTAGACAAGGTCCTAAACGTCTAATAGATTAGACACCATACTAACTTCCAAAAAATAATAAGGCAAGGAAACAGGTTTCCTTGCCTTTTTTGGTTACTGTTATTATTCAAACCAGCAAAATAGGGATACTCTTATACTTTTTTACGGGCGCTTACGTTTCGTTAGGTAATAACCTAATCCCGTAAGAGCTAGTCCCGTCACTATGTGTAAGTATTTGTTACCAACCATCGGACTAATGGCAATGAGAAAAAAGCCAACAGCCATTAAAAAAGTTACTCCATTTTTTTCTGTCATGCAAGGTCACTCGCTTTTTCTTTATTTGCCAAAATGACAAATGGGGCCCAGATAAGGAAGGCAACAAAGAGGTTAAACAGTGAAACCAAACCTGCCATAATATTACCTCCAGTAGCTAGGTAAGCATAAAGTCCAACAGGGGTAATCCAAGGTACTGATAAGAATACCGGTGGAATCAAACCTATTGCGGTAGCAAAATAAGCTATGCTAGCACAAATTGGTGGCACAATTAGCCACGGAATCACAAAAGTTGGATTCAAAACAATTGGCATCCCAAATGTAATTGGTTCGTTGATATTGAAAACACCCATTGGTGCGGACAATTTGGCAATGGTTTTATGCTCTTCTCGTTTTGAGAATATGAAGATAGCAATAATCAATGCCAAGGTTACTCCTGAACCACCCATTTGAGCATAAGCATCAAAGGACCCGCGTGTCCAAAGGTATGGTAAATTAGCAGCGCTATGCGCTGTATTGTAAGCAGCTGTATTTTCTGTTAAAGCTACCATATAAATACCATCCATTACTGGGGCTAAGACATTATGACCATGCAAGCCGAAGAACCAGAGCAGTTGAACTAAGAAGGTTAACAAGATAACTGAACCAATACCCTGTGAT
Organism: Streptococcus sp. F2; assembly: GCF_056500955.1. Taxonomy (NCBI): domain Bacteria; kingdom Bacillati; phylum Bacillota; class Bacilli; order Lactobacillales; family Streptococcaceae; genus Streptococcus; species Streptococcus sp. F2. The sequence goes on along the minus strand of NZ_JBWKAI010000015.1, from coordinate 9,381 downwards.
AAGCCTAGTAATGGTAATTGGATATAGGTTGAAATGACATCACTTAGGGAAGAACCTGTTAATGCAAAGATGAGGTAGGCGAAAATTGCCGAAGCGTAAATCGCAACTGTTCCTGGAATAATGGCAGCAAAGGCTTTATTAACCGCAGGTGGTACATTATCTGGTAAGGTAATGGTAATATTACGTTTGGTCAAAGCCGCATACACAAAACTTGATAAAAAGCCAATAATTAAAGCTGTGAACAAGCCTGTGGCACCGACATACTTTAGAGCTATTGCTCCCCATTGACTAGTTTCAATACTTGAAGCTCCACCCGCAGTAACGACTGAAAGCCCCATTTCTTTCAAATTGCTAATTAGGTTAGCAGAGGCATTTTCAAGTGGTGTCGAAATGGTTAAAGTCTGAGGTAGGGTGGCAATAAATGAGCCAAAAGAAATCAATCCTCCTGCCAATGGATTAATCTTATGCATAACAGCTAAATTGTAACCGAAAGCAAAGGCAAAAAAGAGCGCCATGATACCAATTGTCCCAAAATAAACATAGCCACTGATGTCGATAACAGGTTGCATAGCTTTTGCAAATCCTGTCCATCCCATATTGTTTGGAATATCGCGTAAAAAAACGTTCAATAAGACAGCAACTGAACCTGCCATGGTAATAGGCATCATTGAAATAAAGGAATCACGAATAGCTACTAAATGCCGTTGTGACCCAATTTTTCCTGAAATCTCCATAAACTTATCAGAAAAATGCGACATAAATCTTCTCCTCTTTTTATTTTTTTAATATAACAAAGGTAACCTTAAAAGCAGCGGTGTCTGCCTAACACAATTATCTCAAAATCATCCTTGTTAAACGTGATGCTTAGAGATAACCGGTAATCGGCTCTTATCCAAATGAACCCTTCTCTCTCATTCAAGGTCTGTGAATAATCTTCACAAAGACGATGGTTGCTGCAACTGTTTAGCATATTGGATAAGAGCTGCTAACTGAGCTTGAGATTGGCGTTCTAGGCTTTTTTTGAACAGTTTGCCAACAATAAAATGATTTGCTTTTTGAAAAATATCTAGAGGATGATAGTCATAAGAATAGGTAATTCTAGTCCGATTCTCCCCCAGAGCCTCTAATCGATAAACCAATTCCTTTATCCCATGATTGGAACTAAAACAAGCAGTATATAATTGCGGAGCTTCTAGGGCCGTAATAAGCACCCTCACTGTACGCTCTTTGTATTTACCATAATGTTTAACATAGTTTATCCCCGCTTTGATATCATCTCTTGACAACTGTCTCAAGGTATTTTGTCGATAATCTTCTTGGAGCGATATCAGCATGGCTTCAAAACAATGATGAACGGAAACATCTCCTTCTACTGAAATGATCATGACTCACCCCTCTGTATTGCTGACATTTTGTCGTAAACGGTAACCAATTCCTTGGCTAAATCAATAAAGGCTAAGGCAGTCATCATGTGATCTTGACCATGCACCATCAATAAAGACAATTCAACCGCATCACCAGCTGCTTCTTGGGACAGCAAATGTGTCTGCGATTTATGGGCAATATTTAACGAGTTTGTCGCTTCTTGAAGTAAGTGCTGAGCCTCCTCAAACTGCCCATCTCGTGCTGCATGAATAGCCTCTACGGCCTTGCCCTTGGCTTCGCCTCCATACATGATTAAGCCCATAATAGCTTCTAAGTTGGATGGTTCCGTCATGCCTACTCCTCCATCATCGCTAGGGATGTTTCAAGGACTTTTTCACCGTTCATAAGACCATAATCAGCCATGTTAATGGCATCTACTTTAATATCTGGTTCAAACTTATCTTTAAAATCCTTTAGTAAGAATTTGACTTGTGGACCTAACAAGAGAACATCAATGCTATTAGCAGCCACTTCGTTGTCAGCTTCACTCACAGGAACTGCCCAAATAGAAACTTCAAGACCACGCGCTTGGGCTGCTTTTTGCATCTTAGTCACCAACATACTAGTTGACATACCGGCATTACAAACTAACATAATAGATTTCATAAGGTTTCTCCTTTTAATCGTTTTAATCATGAATAAGTGGGGTAAACACTGTCATGAATTTGGAATAATTTGGTTCTTCTAGTAACGCTTGCTGAAGCTCCACCTGATTGACAAAAGATGCCAAACCTGGTGATACATATTTTAACCTATGATTATGCCCTTTAGACGGGGATAATAGAAAGACAAAATGAACAGCTTGATGCGCCTTGTCCCACTCAAGAGGCTCTCGGCAAATAGCCACTACTACCTGTTCAGAATAAGTCATGGGATTAGCAGGATGCGGAAAGGCAAGCACTTCTCCATAGATGACTGGGCTGTAATTTTCCCTCAGTACCATTTGATGATAGAAGTCCTCTACAAACGTTTCTGTTCCCACCTCGTCAAGACAAGCAATCATCCGTAAAAGCAAGTCTTCCTTTGAGATTTTCTCGTCTAAATAAAGAAAACGATTAGGGCTAAAAATACCTGTTAGAAGCTGCTCTGCTTTTGCTAAACTCATCTGTGACGGTAAACTGACCTCTTTCTTGATACCTTCTTGTTCTCCAATAAATTGTCGAATGGTTTCAATATCCTGATTTGACAAAAAAACACTGACAGTAATCACTGGTGTTAAAAACATCAGATTGGCAAGGCTGATAGAGGAAATAATCAAATCAACGGTTTTCAGTCGCTCTTCGGTTATTTCATAGTAACTGATAACATCGACAATACGCAAACGTCCTTCAAATTCCTTTTCCAAGCGATTTTTCAACATCATGGCACTACCATAACCTGTGGCACAAACTACTAGAACCCTCAATTTATGACGGTTTGAATAACGTTCAATGGCCGCCATTAAATGCAAACTAATATAAGCCCATTCATCATCTGAGACATCATTCTTTTGACATACAAGCAAATCCGAAAAGGTCTGCTTGGTAAGGGTAAATATTTCAGGATACTGGCTTTTAATTTCCTCAGTTAAAGGATTAGTCAGCTGAATATGGTTTTCAAGACGTGTGGTCAAGGGCATCATGTGGGCTAATAAACCTTGAAATAAACTGGTATCTGTTTCTAAAGTCATGCCTGTCAATTGACTAATCTTGGCAATACATGCTTTTAAATGGTTCTGCAACTTTTCATCGGTATTATCATCTTGCCAATGCTTACCAACAGAATGTTTGACCTTTAGATGCAGTGCAATATAATTAGCCTCCTCTTTAGGAAAACGTATCCCCATCACTTCTTCCACTCGATACAAAATGCGCAGAGCTACTTGATACTCATCAGACTGACGAATAGCTATTGGAATGGAAAACAGTTCTAATGGACACCCCGATCGAATACGCTGAACCATTAGGGCAATATGCAAGACTAGATTATTCATGACAAAATCAGAAAGTTTCAACTTAGCATCCCGACATTCATCCAAGACAATAATCATGATTTCTGCAAAATTAATACCTTCAAGAAAGGTATTACCTACCATGGTGGACAAGGTATTATCAAAACTAGTAACAAAAAAATAATCCATGATAAAATGCCTAATGTCCTCTTCTTTACCTCTTATTTGAATATGTTGGTGAGTTATTTCAAGCTCTAACTGGTAAGGTATTATGCGCTCCTTAATGCCTGCTAAAACATGTTTTAAAGTTGTCCGACTGATATACAATTCTTGACAAAGCTCTTCAAAATCCTGAACGGCATCTTCAAAAAAGAATTTATGAAGCACATAATCTTCTCGATCAACCGATTCTTCCACTTGAGTCACATCTGCTAAACGTTTTTTAGACGTCACACTTTCTTGCCAAAAGATGTCAAATGCCATAGAATGGTCAATTTCTAAGCAGTAACCTCGACCTTGTTTAGAAATGATGTGAGCTCCGTGTTCAGGAAGGCTACTGATCAGTTCTTTGAGGTATTTCCTAACCGTACGGTCACTCATACCAATAACCTCAGCCAGAGTTGCACTAGAGACAAACTGCTCTTTGTGATGGATTAGAAATGTTATGATGGCTAGTTCTTTTTTTGATAACATTAGTCCTCCTTACTACTTTAGAAAACGTTTTCCACCCTCTTTTAGTGTACCAAATATTTCCTGAAAAAGGTGACCATCATTTTCCGCATTGATTGTGAAAAGAATCTATGATGGGTCAATCTCCAAATAAAATTCCTGCCAAGGTCGCAAATCATCTAACAAACTAAGATAGTCCTCTCTGACCTCAGCAACCACATTAGCTTTTGAACTAACCGTAAAATTTTTCAAAGCAATTTGCAGTTCTCCCTTATATCGATGATAGCGGTCATTGTCAATAATAATGCTACCTCGTTTGACCTCCTTAGATTGGTCTCTTGGAGCAATCGATTCCTGAGCATAGACTAGACGTGGCATGGTTGATCGAATCACATAATCAGATACATCGCCACGATAACAATGCGGATAGCCAATGATTTGCTCCTCAACTTCTGTCAAATCGATGATAGGCCTAACCTTGATCGTTGTGACTGGTCTTGCTAAAGCCTGAGTACATGCTGCCAATTCTTCTTCCGAAATGAATTGGTTAGATATGAGGATATTATCAATGGTTCCTATCGCTTTCATTAATTCTACTTGCAGGCCAATGGGCAAGTGCCTATGGTCTTCCACTGTCGGCAAGCCTTCTGCCAGTAGCCAAGGGCCTTCAGATGCTGACTGAGCGGTAATAAAAGCAGCCGTTTCAATATCATGCTCATGATAAAAACGTGACATATCCTTAAAATGTTGCCATGACAAACCGGTAAATTCATGTGGATAAAAATTATGGCAACCAATAATATTGCTCCGTTCTGCATCTGTCGTTAGCAATGATATCAATAATTGTTTATCAGTGCTCATATTAAGTTCAATTTTAAGTCCAAAGGGATTTCTTGTTAAAGTTACAATCTCTGCTAGAGGGAGAGCCTCGTCTAAGCGTAAGCCCGCTAACCCGAAGGCATGAGCTCGTTCAATAAGCTGATCTGACCAACCAGCTTGGCTAATAAAGCTTGGACTAACGTCGGCAATCACTCGAATGCCTAATTGATTTGCATAAGCAATGAGCTCTGCGTAGCAATGAAACATCTGGTGATCAGCTGGTGCCAGCTGTAAGAGACTCATAAACAAGCGCTTGGCTCCATAACTATGACATAAGTCAATATAAGCTTTACTCTTGGTAACATCATACCGCTCAGGGTATAGAGAAAATCCTAAATCAACCATATTGCCTCCTATTTATCAAAACCATTTGACTCGCTCAACGCCTTAAACCAGTAACCTGATTTTTTTATGGTTCGCTTTTGACTCTCTAAATCCAAAGCTACCAAACCATATCGGTTTTTATAAGCATTTAACCAAGACCAGCAATCAATAAAAGTCCACAAGAGGTAGCCTTTGCAGTTGGCTCCTTCTCCCAAAGCCTTATGAAGCTGGATAAGATGATCCTCGATAAAGGTGATGCGGTAGTCATCTTGTATCTGGCCATCTGCTAAAAAAGCTTCTTCACCTTCGACACCCATACCATTTTCCGTGACTAGCCATTCGATGTTACCATAGTGTTCTTTTAAATCAAGGGCAATATCATAAAGTCCTGGTTCATAAATTTCCCAACCCCGGTGAGGATTGACTTTTTTACCAGGCATATCATAAGGTTCAAAATAAATATCTAAGATAAGGGGGTTCCCCTCTTGCTGTGACTTACTAGGTGCCTGAACCCGCAAAGGCTGATAATAATTAACTCCCAAAAAATCAACAGTATTGTTTTTGATAATCTCTAATTCATCAGCACTATATTGAGGTAATAAATCAGCTTCCTCTAAAATGGAAACTAACTCTGCTGGGTAAACACCCAAAACTGATGGATCTAGGAAGGATTTGGTTTGGAAAAGCTCTGCGATTCTAGCAGCCTTGACATCTTCAGGAGCATCACTCCGAGGATAGGCAGGCGTCATGTTAAGCACAATACTAATCTTGTGGTCGGGATGAAGCTTATGACAAGCTTTGACCGCCAGTGAACTGGCCAGTTGTGTGTTGTAAGCCACTTGAACTGCTGCCTTGGCATCTACTTTACAAGGGTAGTGATAATAACCTAAATAGCCACATTCAACTGGAACAATCGGTTCATTAAAGGTAATCCAAGTGTTTACTAAATCACCAAAAAGCTCAAAACAGGTTTTTGCGTAGGTTTCATAAGCCCAGACAGTAGCTTTGTTTTCCCAGCCACCTTTTTCTTGCAAGGCATAGGGGAGGTCAAAATGATAGAGGTTAACAATCAATTTAATACCTTGAGCAATAATGTCTTGAAATACTTCTCGGTAAAATGTCACCGCCTTTGGATTAACCTCCCCGACTCCTTCTGGAATCAATCGAGACCACTGGATTGAGGTCCGAAAAATCGTGTGGCCTGTTTCTTTCAAAAGGGCAATGTCACCCTTATAGTTCTCATAAAAGGTTGAGGTTTTTTCTGGACCAATTTGGTGATGAAACTTAGCTGACTCAATACTAAACCAGTAATCCCAGTTGCTAGGTCCTTTGCCATCTCCAGGAACCGTTCCTTCGCTTTGAGGCCCAGATGTGGAACTTCCCCATAAAAAGCCATCTGGAAATTGGTAACGGTGTTTTCTTTGTTTCATATCCTTTGTCCTTTCTTTGCTCACTTCTCTTTTTATTATAAGAAGAAAAACAGGTGATGTAAACGCTTTAAAAAATCTGTTTTTTCCTTATTATCACGGAAAATAAGTGTTTTAAAGCTTGAAATATTTTATTATCTTAAAGAGCCTATCTAACCTGCCCTGCTACTTCTTATCAAAACCAAGCCCCTATTGACAGATGCCTTAGCCTATGTTTGAATAGGGGTATGGCTTATTTAAACTACTTTACAAAAACCGAGTGGGCACTTTGGATAAGCTCTGTCTTGGCCATTACGAAACAGTTACTATGGAGAATTAATGACCTACCTGTTTATGACTTTGCCCATGGCTATTTTTTCGCTCTTTGCTTGGTTAAATCATCCTTTTGAGGGGAACAAGTCTCAAGTCACTATTTCTCGTTTAGAAAGCGCTAATAGTCGACGCCTCATCATGTTTACGTTAGTAGTTACCCTTGTGTTTTATGGAGTTTTAGCCATCCTTAAAACAGCCTACTTACTTGTTTCCACCTTATCCATTGCCACCTCCTTTTCAGCCGTTTACCTCAGCTACAAGCGCAGTCCTTATTTTGCTTTAGCTTATGGTCTCAATAATTTGGTTCTAATCCTTCTGTGGTTACATGCTGCTCAGACTGATTCTAGTCAATACGCTGTGGTCATTTGCTTTGCCACCTTTCTCATCAACGACCTCTATACCTTTTACAGTTGGTTACATCTCCAACACTATCAAGAAAAGATCAAAAAAGGATGAAGTCTTAAGCTTCATCCTTTTTTTAATTTCTCACGTTCTAAGCGTAAGCGCCTATTGGGATTTAAGAGATTAAATAATTCTTCTAATTTCTCAGCATTCCAAACATCTGCTGCCGATACAAAATTCCCATCCTTATCCTTAAAGGATATTGGTTTATCACCCATAAGAAACCTCCTCATAAAGATAACACACAAGAGCACTATCACACTGCTATTGTCATGAATCGCCTTAATCCACAAATTCAAATTCAAACTTGCCAATTCGAACTAGATCCCCATCTTTTGCTCCGCGCTCACGTAGGGCTTCGTCAACACCCATACCGCGCAATTGACGAGCAAATTTCATAATGGATTCATCACGTTCCATATTGGTCATGACAAAGAGACGTTCCAATTTCTCACCAGACAAGACCCAAGTAGCATCATCATCTCGGGTAATCTCAAAGTCTTTTTCAGCTTCTGCAAAGCCATAGTAAGCTTCTTCATCCACCAGATCAGCTTCATCATATAATAAGAATTCATCCGTCTTAGCAAGTAAGTCTGCTGTTGCTTCTAACAAGTTATCTAAGCCTTGATGTGCTAAACTTGAAATAGGGAAAATCATTGGTAGGTCATCAAACTCGTCATATTGGGCAGCCAATTTTTCCTTGAAGGCTTTCAAGTTTTCTTGAGCCTCTGGCATGTCCATTTTATTAGCCACAATAATCTGTGGGCGCTCCATCAATCGCAGATTATAGGTTTCCAACTCGTTATTAATGGAAACATAATCTTCGTAAGGGTCACGGCCCTCACTAGCAGACATGTCAATCACATGTAAGATAACCCGCGTCCGTTCAATATGACGGAGGAACTGAGTCCCCAAACCAACCCCTTGGCTAGCTCCTTCAATCAAACCTGGTAGATCTGCCATAGCAAAGCTATCACCTGACTTGGTACGAACCATTCCTAGATTAGGTACAATAGTGGTAAAATGATAGGCACCAATTTTCGGTTTAGCTGATGACACAACACTTAACAAGGTTGATTTCCCAACAGATGGGAATCCGACCAAACCAACATCAGCTAAGATTTTGAGCTCTAGTTCTAACTGACGTTCCTCACCTGGTTCACCATTTTCAGCAATTTCCGGCGCAGGATTACGAGGAGTTGCAAAACGAATATTACCACGACCACCACGGCCACCCTTAGCAATCACCACTTCTTGGCCATGTTCTACTAAGTCTGTAATCACTTTTCCAGTTTCGGCATCACGAATAGTTGTTCCTTGAGGGACAGCGATAATCAAATCTTCTGAGCCACGACCATGCATTCCCTTGGTCATGCCTTTTTCACCAGATTTCGCCTTGAATTTACGATTATAGCGGAAATCCATTAAGGTACGCAAACCTTCGTCAACTCTAAAGATGACTGAGCCACCCTTACCGCCATCTCCTCCCCAAGGACCGCCATTTGGGACATACTTTTCACGACGAAAGGCCACCATACCATCACCACCGCGACCCGCTTGGACACTAATTTTTGCCGTATCTAAAAACATACTCATACTTTTTCTTCTCTAACTTTCTTTTACTTTAAAAAAACGCCTTTCAGCGTTTCCTTACATCAATACTGATAGGGCACTCGCAATAAGCCCGCCAACAGTTACAAGAACCATTAGGATAACAACAAACATTGTTACTTTTTCAAAGGTTGTTTTTTTGCGAGGTCCGTTTTCTCCAAATGCCACGTTAAATACCTCATCTATTATTGATTTTTCTTCTTATATCTTAACATGAAAGCGACTTTTAAGCAAATATCAGCTAAGGATTTCTCGCTATAAAGGCATTCTTTTTCCACGCCAAACGCATGAAGAAACTTTTGTTTTCAGAAAACTAGATTCATAATGACAAAATCAATCAAAGTAGTACACTATAGATGAGGTGACTACGATGATTGATTTTATTATTGCTATTGATAATTG